>JADFSZ010000199.1 GCA_022560555.1 PVC group bacterium | reverse complement strand
TCTAATATTGCCAAATGTCATCGGGAATATCTTCGAGCAAAGTTAGTTTAATCGTGAACAGGTTGGGACTCATCCCGCATTTAAGTCCTTCGTGTTTTTGAGTTTAGCTTGCGGCCTTTCTGAAAATGGCGGGCTTGGTTTGATCTTGAGTTTTGGTTGACTTTTCTGACATTCCTTGTTAGATTGTTACAACAGTTTTATCTTAATGGTGTTAGTGCATAATCCAAGGAGAGGCCATGTTGCAAAATAAGAGACAATTTACGATCCTAGTGTGTCTGGTTATTGTATTAGGTTTAACGGGTTGCTCAAGAGGCTCAAGATCTTCAAGGTCCACAAAAGTGGATTCGAATGACATTGCGGAAATGAAAGCGCAATTGTCGATTATTGAAGTGAAGCTGGATTCGGTTATTGAGAAACAGGAAATGGCTATCATGGAAACCAAAACATCGCCGACAGCTTATGCAACGGATACAAGGAGAGATTATCCTGCCGCAACGCTTACCAAAAAAGAAATACAAAAAGCATTAAAACTCGCCGGGTTTAATCCGGGTGTGATCGATGGCAAGATGGGCAAAAGAACCCGAACAGCCATCAAAGATTTTCAGCATGCCCATGGACTAAAGGTGGACGGAGTTCCCGGAAGAAAAACCCAGGTTGTTCTTCGCGATTATTTATAAGTTGATCCCATTATAAAAAGGACTTCTTTTTTATGACTGAAACAGCAAAGATTGTTGTTGGAGGAAAAGAGTATACGTACCCTGTCATTCGAGGCACAGAAAATGATAAAGGGATTGATATGGGCAGCTTTCGCAAGGATTCATCTTATATTTCCTTGGATCCCGGCTATGGTAATACCGGCGCCTGTGAAAGCGCCATTACGTATATTGACGGTGAAAAAGGGATCTTACGGTATCGAGGTTATCCTATCGAACAGCTGGCGGAGCAATCCACGTTTGTTGAGGTTGCGTATCTTTTGATTCACGGGGAGCTTCCTGCCGCAGATGAGTTAAAATCATTTTCTCAGGACCTGAGCCAGCACTCGATGATTCATGAGGATATGAAGAATTTTTTTCTTGGGTTTCCCAATACGGGGCATCCCATGGCCATTTTATCGGCTATGGTTAATGTGTTGAGCGCGTATTATCCGGAGCTGCTTAAACCGGACCCTTCACATGACGATATTAACATTATCGCGCGAGAACTTTTAGCCAAGGTTCGTACCATGGCGGCGTTTTCCTACAAAAAAACTATCGGAGAACCGTTTGTCTATCCCAAAACGAATCTGCCCTATGTTCCTAATTTTCTGAACATGATGTTTACAACACCGACGCAGGATTATCAGATTGATGACATCGAAGTCAAAGCCCTGAGAACATTTCTCATCTTGCACGCTGACCATGAGCAGAACTGCAGCGCGTCGACCGTGAGGCTCGTCGGCAGCAGTCATGCCAATTTGTTCGCGTCTGTTTCAGCCGGTATAAGTGCTTTGTGGGGGCCGCTGCATGGCGGGGCCAATCAGAAAGTGGTTGAAATGCTTGAGCAGATTCATTCAAACGGAGGACATTACCAAAAGCACATTGATTTGGCCAAGGATAAAAAATCCGGCGTTCGTCTTATGGGCTTTGGCCATCGGGTTTATAAAAATTTTGATCCACGCGCGAAAATTATTAAAAATTTAGCCCATCAACTTTTGAAGAAAAAAGGTGTGAAAGATCCTCTCCTTGACATAGCGATTAATCTCGAAGAAATTGTTCTCAAAGATGATTATTTTATTGAGAGAAAGCTTTATCCGAATGTGGATTTTTATAGCGGCCTTATTTTGAGAGCTATTGGAATCCCGACAGACATGTTTCCGGTTATGTTTGCGATCGGGCGGCTTCCGGGCTGGATTGCTCACTGGATCGAGCAAGTCAAGGATCCGAATAGCAAAATCGGACGTCCGCGTCAAATCTATGTCGGTTCGAAAAAGCGCGAATTTGTTCCTATCGAAAAACGTTCATAAACCAAAGCGCCCTTCACTAGTTTTATGGCCATAAGCTACCATACGATCGTCTCCTTCGCCTGGAGCCGGATGAGGGCAATCTTATTCAAGCCGGTCAACATCACATTATGGGCCGGTCTTCTTGTTGTTATTTCTTTATCAAGTCAATATCCCCATACCGCAACATTTAATTTAAGCTGGGTGTTGAAAGGTGTATCAAATATCTCTGATTCCGGGAGCGGAGGATCTATCCCTGTTCAACTGCCCGTTCATGAAATAGGTTTGTTTGTCGAAAAGAGCTGGAAAAATTTTGCCGAATCATCTCCGGCTGTTATGTGGGGAGGAATTGTTTTTATCGTGATGGTTATTTTGGCGTGGCTTGCACTTCTTTGGGTAAAAACACGAAGTGAATTTATTTACCGTGATTTGATCGTAAAGGGACATTTCCGTCTGAAGGAAATATGGCGGCTCACCCAAAGGCCGGCCCATCAATATTACCTCGCTATTTTTACTCTGAAGATTTGCGCCTATATGTATTATATGATGCTGGGATGGAGCGCGTTCATCATGATTTACACGAAACATCCGGTTATTCATTTAAATTGGAATAATGTGATCGGAATTGTACTGGGAATATTTCCCTTTGTGATTTTCGG
>JADFSZ010000198.1 GCA_022560555.1 PVC group bacterium | reverse complement strand
CTTCCCAGCCGAAATATCCGTCGGCATGCAAAACGTGAATATTATCATACTTCAGACTCTGCAGTCTTTGTTCAGCCTGCCCGGCAAGTTCTTCTATGATCTCGATTGTATAAACTTCCTTGACAATATAAGCCAGGATTGCGGCCTGGTAACCGGAGCCTGTTCCAATCTCCAGTACGCGATCCTGCGACGTCAATTCCAGCTCTTGAGTCATCAGTCCCACAATGTAGGGCTGACTGATGGTTTGCCCATGCCCAATTGGTACGGGATGATCTTCATAGGCTTGGTTGATAAATTTTGTTAGGAACCGATGCCGGGGAACATTTTTCATGGCTTCGAGCACATCCGGATTACGAATATCCCGCGCCTCGATCTGGTTTTTAACCATCCGATGCCTGGATGCTGTATATCGCTCATCCCGGCTTTGATCTTCTGCACAGACTCCCGGGACGAAGGATGCACCCGTGATGAGCAAAACCAGGCATAAAAGAAAACCTGTATTATATTTGCCTGTGTGCATACAAAAAGCTCTCCTAACATCCTTAGGCGTCATACTGAAGTAAGAGACTATAGATTGAAACACCAGCCCCAAAAGTCATGGCAAGGATATGTTGATCCTGTTGGGCTTCCCTGGCATTAAACACATTTTTCAGAGCAAATAAAACTGAAGGTGAAGACATGTTACCATAATCTTTAAGGATCTGACGCGAAATGTTCATCTGCGTATCCGGCAAACGCAAAGTGTCCTGAATCCGATCGAGAACTTTTCGGCCTCCTGCATGAAAAGCATATGCCGTAATCGAGCCATTATTATCTAGCTTGTCACACAGTGTCTTAACACCCTCCGCAATAATGGACGGGACCTGGGGGGAGATCACATTGCATAGCCGGGAATCTTGATATCGAAAACATAATTTATCCCGATATTGAGGTAATAGGAGTGAAGCGATCTGTAAAATTTTCAGACCTCTTTGGCCCTGATCATCCGTTAGTATCATCGCGGCAGCTCCATCTCCAAAAATCGAGTTGGATAAAATCAGTTCGGGTAGCTCACCCCAATGAATGGCGGCCGAACACACCTCCACCGCGATAACGCCGACGCGTGTTCCCGGGTGGGATGTGATATAGTTGCTCGCGGCTTGAAGGGCGGGGATAGCACCGGAACATCCTTGACCAACAAGATCCATGACACATATATCGTTTCTCAGCGAGAGTCGCTCTGTAACATACGATGTTAATCCCGGGCATAAATATCCGGTGCAAGTCGCAATAAAGATCCCATCGATATCCTGACTTTTTAGACCTGTCTCTTTCATCGCCCCTTCGAGTGCATTACTGGCTAAATTTACAGCTACATCCCGAAACCGATTCATTTTTTCATCGACGGTTTCATTTAATAATGCGGCCGGATCGTCCCAGCCGAAATATCGCTTTAGAATCCCGTCATCCGAAAGAAAACGTTCATACAACCTGAATGCTTTGTCCGAAGGAGCTATATGATTTCTAATAATATCTAACATGTCATTTTGTGTTAGACAATTGTCCGGAAGGGCTGTTTGAATATGAGTAATTTTTGCGTTCATACGTATTGTTGACGCTTGGTTTTTATGGGTTTTGAACTGATTTTTTCCATCATAGCACTTAATTCAGGTGCGCGCGTTTTTCGAAACAGATAGTTAAAGCTACGAGGAAATGCTTTGAGTATGAGAAGAAACGCATCGAGCCAATAGTTATTTTTAAAAACCCGATGAAGCCGAAAAGACCACCTCATTTGCTTTTTGAGTGAATAAAAGATACTTTTTTGCATACGTGACGTACGACAAGATTGTTTCATATGATAATCCCAAAAAGCTGCTCGTCCCGTTGCTAGCGCGATGGCCATACCATCCCCGGTAAGCGAGGGGGTAACGGCATATTGGTCGCCAATCGTATATATATTTGGAGCTGGAGCATAAGGAGTCTTTTGCATATAGCCATAGGGAATCGGGGCGATTGCATATGTTTCTGATAATTGAGTCGCATCCCGCAGAATTTTTTTTAATTCTTTATTTTTATGACAGATATATTCCAGGATGTTTTTAATATCATGCTCTTTAGATCGAAACATCTGTTTTTTAATAATAAAACATAAATTAGCCAAAGATCCTTCGATAGGTAAAATTCCGGCATATCCTTCATTGAAGATATAGAGCCTTATTCTTTCTCGTAGCTTTAGCATGCTTTCGTTGTTTAACTTAAGATGCATCTTTAGTCCAATAAAATTGCAGTCTTTTCCCTTACGAATTTGCTTTTTATCTAAATCGTGTTTCCCCGTAGCGATAAACAGAGTTTTGGTAAAAAAAGTTGCTTTGTTTGTGGTGATTTCGATATTGTTATGAGTTCGCCTTTGTAATTTCATCGCGAAGACACCTCTGAAAACCTTGACTCCGGCCGCTTTTGCGTGATTCAAGAGAATTTCATCAAGTTTAAAGCGGGATATGCCCAGACCGGGCCGGTCTAATTTTCCCTCAAAAGTTAACCGGGATGAATGAATGACAAATGTGTGAATGGATGGAAATTGCGTCTGATCAAGTGAAACATTCATTTCCTCTAAATATGGAATCGCTTCCGGACTTAAGAATTCACCGCACACTTTGTGATGC
>JADFSZ010000033.1 GCA_022560555.1 PVC group bacterium | reverse complement strand
GGATAAAAAAAAATAAAAGAATCGTTATACTGGGTATTCTCCTGATGGGAACACTTCTCATCTATTTTGTTAACAACGCTCTGTTTCGACCTGGTGATACGAGAGATGTTCCTATCGATGAAACAGAGCTTTCCCGGCCCGAGGATATGACTCCGGATTCAACAGAAGATCTTTCTCGGGATGATGGCCAAGATCAGGTTGTCAAAGTTAAAGTGCTCAAAGCGTATAAAATGGATTTCAAAGACAGTATCAGTATGATTGGGACGGCTAGAGGACATTCTGAAATCGGTCTAAAATTTCGCGTGACCGGTATTATTGAAAAAATATATTTTCACGAAGGGCAATCTGTTAAAAAAGGGGACATTATCGCTTCGCTTAACAAAAAAGAAGCCAATCTTAAATACCAGTACAATGATTTGGAATATCAGAAAAATCTTAAATTGTTCGAAGCCGGCGCGATCAACCGTTCGGCCCTTCGTAAGAGTGAGCTGGAACTGGAATCCGCCAAAGTCGAACTTGAAAAGACGGATATTGTTGCCGCGAGCAACGGGGTTGTGGCAAAAATGACTGTTGATGAAGGAAATCTTGCCGAAGACGAAATAGGAGTGCTTCTGAACACGGATTTTATGTGGGTCGATCTATCCATCATCGAACAGGATATCAAGCGCGTCCAGTTAGGACAGCGCATCGAATTGACTTTTGACGCTTTTCCGGGAAAACCATTCGAAAGCATTGTGAATCGCATTTCTCCCATTGTCGAGGGAACAAGCCGCACGATTACGATGAGGACGCGCGTGGAAAACCCCGATAGGATTTTAGTCGCCGGAATGTTCGCGCGGGCCAAAGTTTTTATTCATGAAAAAGATGACGCGATTGTCGTACCGGGAGCATCGCTCAAAGATCTTGATGAGGACGGAAACTTTGACTCGGTTTATATTGTAGATGAGAATAACGTGATTCGTGCCCGTGAAGTGAAGGTCAGCTATATTTCTCCTCCGCCCGCATCCACATATGCCGAAATTGAAAGCGGGCTCGAGCCGGGAGATCTTGTTGTGGTTTATGAACCGTCTCCCGATGATGTTAAGGACGGCGCTCCGGCGAAAATTATTGAACCCATTTTAGAAGATGTGGATTTAATGAAAGCCGCATCAAAAAGCTATTGATCTTTTGGTCATTCCTCTAAGGATGAGAAATCATGGGTTTTGTTCGTATAGCCGTTCATAGGCGTGTGGCAACCATCATGGTTTATCTGGGTGTTGTTTTACTGGGATTCATTTCCCTTACTAAACTGCCCAATGAACTCTTTCCTCCTATCGTCTATCCTCAATTGACCGTGGTGACTCCCTACCCTAATGCCGCCCCCGAAGAAGTTGAGAGCCTGATAACTAAAAAAATCGAAGAAGCCGTTGGGACCGTCAGAGGCATCAAAGGGATACGATCTTATTCGCATGAAGGTGTTTCTATGGTGGTGGCGGATTTTGAGTGGAGCTCGGACATGAATTTTGCGTCTCTGAATATGCGCGAAAAAATTGACCTTGTCAAAGGAGGGCTGCCACGGGAAGCGCTTGAGCCTACGGTGATTAAATTCAACCCTTTTTCGAAACCGCTTATGGTTATGAGTGTCACCGGGAACTATAACGAATCTGATCTCTTGTCCATCGTTAAAACTCTCATCCGGGACAAGCTGGAAAAAGTCGAGGGTGTTGCGGCTGTGTCCATCAGCGGAGGCCTGGACCGGCAAATCATCGTAGAGGTTGATCAGTTAAAGCTGACCATGGCCGGCTTATCTCTGGATAACGTGATCAATGCGATTATCAATTCAAACCTGAATTATCCGGCCGGAGAAACGGAGGATGAATTTTATGAATATTTGATCCGCACGATGGGAGAGTTTCAAAGTGTCGAGGAAATTTCGGAAGTTATTGTGGGCACGGACGACGTTTCCGAAAGAACAGGACGTGTGGGGGAAAAACGCCTGATCTATTTAAAGCACGTGGCACATGTGATTGATACGTTTAAAGAGAAAACAAGCCATTCGAGATTTGGTTTAACGGATACGACAGGAAAAAACAACTCCAAATCGAATATATCCCTTTCCATTCAAAAACAAGCATCCGGCAATACCATCTTTACGTCTGATCGTATTAAAGAAACGCTTGTTGAAATCAAAGAGAATCTTCCTGAAGGTGTTTTTATGGAGATTGTGGAGGATCAGTCTGTTTACATCCGAAAATCCATCCGCGATGTGGTTAAAAACGGATTGACCGGGGGGGTGTTGGCCTTTTTTGTTTTGCTGTTTTTTATCCGCCGGATTAGAAGCTCTTTGTATGTTGCCGTGACGATTCCCGTTTCCATTATGGCTGTGATGTCCATCATGTATTTCTCGGGACTCACAATCAACATGATGAGTTTGGGCGGATTGGTTCTGGGGATCGGGATGCTTGTGGATAACGCGATTGTCATTATTGAAAACATCACGCGCCATCAGCAGGAATTGAACAAGTCCCCGATTGACGCGTGTATCGAGGGAACGGAAGAAGTCAGCGGCGCCGTTTCGGCATCCACATACACTACCATCGCAGTATTTTTACCCCTCATTTATGTCGTGGGCCTTGTGGGGCAGGTGTTCAAGGAAGTCGCGTTTACCGTAACCTTTTCGCAAATAGCTTCACTTATTATCGGCTTGTCTCTTATCCCGAGATTAGCTCAAAACGAAACGAAGGCTCCGGAAAAAGAAAATATTTTTGCCGCAAGCGCCAGAAGGATTGTGGAATATATGCAGGAAAGATATGTGCACTACCTAAAAAAAATACTCAACCATAAAATCATTTTTTTGTTGTTTGTTATAGCCATTTTTGCCGGAAGCCTGGCCATGTTCCCCCTCCTAAAAAAAGAGGCCTTACCGAAAATGGACCAAGGGAAATTTGACATTATGGTCACGCTTCCTAAGGGGACAACCCTTAATGTTACGAACCGGGTTGTCACTCAAATCGAGGATGTGATTTTTTCCACTCCGGAGGTTTTAAGCGTAGGAAGTATTGTTGGTTCGAATCAGGATATGAGCCTCGGAGAAGCAACAAAAGCCCTGGGGAGTAACGAAGGAAAGCTCATTGTCATGCTTAAAGATATCCGGGGTGTGTCAACAAATGAGGTTATTCAGGGTGTTCGTGAAAAAGTGAATCAAATGGATGTCGGACTGGCTAAAATTGAATATATCGCACAAGAAAGCATCTTTGCGACCGGGGGGGAAGAAAGCTCTCCTATTATTATCGAAATCAAGGGGAAAGATTATGATGAGATGGGAGATATTGCGTACGAAATTAAGGCGAACTTAAAAACCATCAATGGAGTTTTTGGAATTAAAGACAGTATCGCGGAAAAATCGCCGGAGACAAAAATTATTATTAATAAAGACCGGGCGTCACTCTATGACATTTCAATTAAGGATATTGCCCAGGTTGCACAAATTGCCATTAAAGGATTTGTCGCGACGAAATTTAAGGATGAAGGCAAAGAGATTGATATTCTTGTGCGCTGTCGCAGGGAGGATGTTGATAGTTTGGAAAAGCTCGGCAACATCCGTGTGAAAGGCATTCCCCTAAGGGAATTAGCAACCATGGTGAAAGGGAAAGGTCCGAGCGAGATCGTACGTGACGAACAGCAACGGATGATTACCGTAACGGCTAGTATATTTAAAAGGCCTTTCAATGAAATTGCGAGTGACATTGAAACATTCCTCAGCACATTGGTGCTGAAAGAAAATTATTCCGTCGCATTAACCGGTGAGAACGAGCAAATGAAGCAATCCTTTGACAGTCTTAAAATGATCCTCATCTTGTCGATTCTGTTTGTGTATATGATTATGGCCGCGCAATTTGAGAGTCTCTGGCAGCCGTTTATTATCATGCTTACGGTTCCGTTAGCCATTATAGGAGTATTTCTGGCATTGTTTTTTTCCGGGGTATCCCTCAACGCCATCTCCATGATCGGCCTTGTGCTTTTAGCCGGAATTGTTGTCAATAATGGTATCGTCCTCATAGAGTGTATTAACGCCAATCGTGATAAGGGCAACGATATTACCTCAGTCGTGATCGATGCCTGCAGGTCCCGCTTTCGGCCCATTATCATGACCATGCTCACCACCCTTCTGGGTGTGCTGCCTTTAGCCCTCGGAATCGGCGGGAGAGGCGAAATCCTTCAACCCATGGCGGTCACGACATTCGGCGGATTGTTTGTTTCCACGTGTTTGACATTGGGAGTGATTCCATGTCTTTTTCTTTTAACGGAAAGCGCCATGAGTAAATTACGAATGACCAGATCCGGACAGATATCATCCTAACAGCTTAAGGCAATCCTATGGGCTTACCGAGTTTTTCCGTTAGACGACCGATTACCATTCTCATGATTTATCTTGGAATGGTCGTGCTGGGAGTTGTTTCGTTGACAAAACTTCCCGTGGAATTGATGCCCAATGTCAGTTTTCGAAAAATCACGATTTATGTGGGAGTCAGGGGAGGGCTGCCTCCGACCGAAGTTGAATCGCTTGTCACGCGTCCCATCGAAGAAGCCGTGGGAACCATCCAGCATTTGAAATCCATCCGGTCCGTATCCCGTAAAGAACGTTCAGAAGTCATCCTGGAGTTTGAACCGGGGACAAATATGGATTTTGCCTCTCTCGAGGTGAGAGAAAAATTTGCGCGTGTGAAACATAAATTGCCGGAAGATATTGAGAGGCCCGTCATTGCGAATTATGAAGAGACGGATGTCCCTGTCATAAGTTTGTCCGTGAAAAGCGACAAAATGCCGCTCAATGAGTTAAAAAACCTGATTGACGCTGAAGTGAAGGAGAGTCTCTCACGTATCGAGGGGGTAGCGAATGTTAAAACATACGGAGGAGGAAGCGAACAGCGAAAAGTGTTTATTGAAGTGAGCTTAAAAAAGCTCCAAGTATTCGGATTGGGAATCAATGAGGTTACCGACGCCATCGGGAAGAATAATAAAAGTTTTGCTATAGGAGATATCGAAAAAGATGAACATCGGTATATGATTCGTGCCATCGGTCAGTATAAGAATTTGGAAGAAATCGGCAATACCATTATTAAAACATCCCGGGACGATTTTGTCGGAGTGAGAATTAAGGACATCGCGAATATTAGTGATTCGAGCTTGGAGCCGGAGAGCCTGTCACGGATCAACGGAGAAAGTGTTGTATCCATCCACGTCCAGAGAGAATCAACGGCCAACACGATCAGCGTGGTCGAGGGCGTGCAGAATATCCTGGAAACATTTAGGTCTGAGTATGCCTCCAAAGGTATTTTTATAGAAGAAAACTCAAATCAGGCCGACTTTATTAAAAAAGCGATCCTCTCCGTTCAAAAATCTCTGATGTTTGGCGGAGTGCTTTCACTTATTATTCTTTTCTTATTTCTCCGGGATATCCGCATGACCTTAGCCGTGACGATATCGATTCCGATTTCTGTGATCATAACGTTCGCCTGTATGTATTTCCAGAATTTAACGATTAATGTAATGACTCTGTCCGGATTAGCTCTCGGGATAGGTATGCTCATTGATAACTCCATTGTTGTGTTAGAAAATATTCATAAAATGTTTGTCCGGACGGGCGACCGGGTCCGGGCATCCATTTTGGGCAGCGAAGAAATGATTCTCGCCATCATTGCCTCCACGCTGACAACGGTCGTTGTGTTCTTACCGTTGATATTTGTCAGTAAAGAGATTAAGCTTCTTTATTTCGGGCTGTCGATGACGGTTACCTATTCCTTATTTGCTTCTTTGTTCGTTGCCATCACACTTATTCCCTCCTACACATCGATTGTCATGCGTAAACAGAAAGAGGTTGCGACTCTTGCGAGTAAAATGAAGCCGGCTCGGGAATGGTTCGTGTCTATTGCAAAATTTCCCGTTCGGCGAATAAAAGAAATTTTCCAAACGCGGTTTTTATCATGGTTAGGTAGGGCTGTGAGAGCCACGGCGGATGCCCTCAAGTGGGTTATTCAAAAAACAAGGAAGTTTAAAGGACGGATATCCTTGTATGGCAAATTAATTGTCTCCGCTCTGCGCTACCGGTATTTAGTCGTCGCTGTCGCTCTTCTTTTGTTTGTGGTGTCCCTTGGGATGTTCAAAAACCTTGACCGGACACTGATGGGAGCCACCGATGAAGGGCAATTTACGATTTTTGCGGAATTAGATTCGGGAGCCAAACTGGATATTTCGAATCTCATGGTCAAGGAGATCGAAAAGATTCTTGATGATATCCCGGAGATTAAAAATTATTCTTCGGATGTCGAGCCGACAAGCTCTCAGGTTCATATTACGCTTTTTCCTGCCGAAGAAAGAGAAAAATCCACACAGCAAATCATCGATGAATTGAGATTGTCTACGGACGATATAGAAACCAATTATAGAGGCGGGTTCATTTACTATAGCGAACAGCAGTCCACGGGTGGCGGAAAAGAAGTTCAACTGGATATTTATGGGCATAATTACGATGTTTTAAAAGAAATTGCCATTTCGATCGCATCCCGGATGGGAACCGTCCAAGGGATTGAAGATCCAAAAATGGCGCGTCTGCAGGGACGTCCCGAACTTAGATTTTACGTTGATAAAATCAAAGCGGCGTATATGGGGTTTACGACGGGAGATATTGCCAATGCCATTCATGGCCAACTGCGGGGATTTCGCGCGTCAACGCTTTCCTCGGAATTTTTTGATATTGGCGGCAGCGAGGTTGAAATCGTAACCCGTCTGCAGCCCGAAGACCGGGATACATTTGATGCGATCGGTCAACTCAGCCTGACTCAATATCTGGATGACGGGGTTCGAAAACAAACATTCCTGCGACAGCTTGTTGAGTATTCCTTCGATATAGGTCCAAGCGAAATTTTTAGAAAGAATAAACATCGTATGTTTCATGTCTCGGCTAACATTGGTGACAATCCTCTCGGTCGGATCGTTGAAGACATTAAAGAATCGTTGAAAGACCTCAAGCTTCCAAAAGAGTATTATTATGAGTTTGGAGAAGAATATAAACGCATGCAGAAAAATCAGCGCGAATTGACCATTGCCGCCATTCTCACATTGCTGCTTGTCTATATGCTTTTGGCCAGCATTTTTGAATCATATTATCAGCCTCTCATTATTATGAGTTCGGTTGTCCTTGCCCTGATGGGAGCAATTGTTGCGCTGTATCTACTTAAGCTCCCTATTAGCATGGGCGTGATGATCGGGACCATTATGCTTTTTGGCATTGTCGTCAATAATGGTATTGTGATGGTGGATCATATTAACCACCTGCGCGCCCAAAAGGGAGCGCGGTTATATCCCTCGGTTATTCACGGCTCTCTTGATCGTTTTCGACCCGTGATGATGACAAGCTTAACCACCATTCTCGGAATGCTCCCCATGGCCTTGGACCGGGCAAGCGGTGCCGTTCTTTGGTCTCCTTTGGCCATCACCGTGATTGGCGGTATGGTGTCGGCAACGTGTCTAACCTTGGTCATAGTTCCTTGCATATATGTGATATTTGAGGATATCGGCCAAGGTTTTTTGAAAGCGCGGACACGACTAAAAGAAGCTGTTGTCCATAGAAAATATTGGCTAGAAACGTAATTCTATTAGTGTTATAATATACTTTTACTATAATTTTATATGCATCAACGTCTAAAATTTTCAGGAGAACCCTATGGCTCATAAAAAAGTGAAATATTTACCGGCCATCGCCATCGGAATGATTATCGGTATGATCTTAATTTTTCCCGTCGCGAGTCTTGTTCAGGCGGGAAGCGAAGGCATATATAAGCAAGTTGAGGAATTTACGGAGAGCCTGATCCTCATACGTGAACATTATGTTGATGAAGTTGAGATCAAAGATCTCATCTATGGCGCCATCAAGGGGATGACTCTCGCCTTAGATCCGCATAGCCAATTTATGGAGCCGGAGCAATATAAGGACATGAAAGTCGAAACGGAAGGAGAATTCGGAGGAATTGGGATTGAAATAACGATTAAAGATAATGTTCTCACAATCGTCAGTCCCATTCATGATACTCCCGGAAGTCGCGCCGGGCTCATGACGGATGACAAAATCACGCGTATTGACGGTGATACAACAAAGGATATTACGATCTATGAAGCCGTGAAAAAAATGAGAGGCAAACCCGGGACAGACGTAAAATTGACAGTGTATCGGGAAATTGAAAATAAAATTCTTCATTTTGATCTTACCCGTGCCATCATTCAGGTTAAAAGCATTAACACGGCCGTGATGCTCACGAGGGATATTGCTTATGTTTACATCTCTCAATTTCAGGAAAAAACCTCAAGAGAATTGAAAGCGGCTCTTAAAGATTTAAAATCCAAAGGGATGAAGGCTCTTGTTCTGGATCTTCGATATAATCCCGGCGGTCTTTTGGATATGGCCGTTAAAGTAGCCAGTGAATTTCTCAAAAAGGACGATCTGGTTGTGTACACAAAGGGACGGCTTGTCGGCCAAAACATGCAGTTTCGCGTAAAAGCTTCAAGAAACGGCAACGATTATCCTCTTGTCGTGATGATCAACCGCGGATCGGCCAGTGCCTCAGAAATTGTCGCGGGCGCCATGCAGGATCATAAGCGGGGAATTCTTCTCGGGTCGAAAAGTTTTGGGAAGGGTTCTGTTCAGACCGTGATTCCGCTTCGTGGCGGAGCCGCGATCAAATTAACAACCGCTAAATATTACACCCCGGCGGATCGGATGATCCATGGAACAGGCATTGTTCCGGATATTGTGGTGAACTTATCCAGCGAGGAAGAAATAGACTTTTTGAAAAACCGCAGAGAAATTATGGCCGGGTTGTCCGAGAAATATAAATCTCCGCCTGAAGAAGAAAGTCAAAAAGAAGAGTCTGATTCGTCATCTTCCGATGAAGAATTATCAGAAGACAACGAGACGAAACCGGAAAGCGGGGGTGACTCAAATCCCAAAAATCCGTCTTCAAAAGAAATGGAAGAAATCGAAGACATGATGGGACATTCCGAGGATGAGTCCGAGGAAGAAAAAAACTTGGAAGATAAACAATTGGATCGCGCCGTGGATCTCCTGAAGGGTATCCTTTTTTACGGACCCAAACAGAGCGAAGCTAAATTGTTGGATTTGAAGTCATCTCTTAGTTCAACACGTTTCCTTTAAGGGGTTCCATGAAGGTTCTTGGTATAGAAACATCTTGCGATGAAACAGCCGCAGCTGTCGTATCGGACGGACGCGAAGTTTTATCAAACGTCGTGAATTCTCAAGTGGAATTTCATAAAAAATTTTCGGGTGTTGTCCCTGAAATTGCTTGCCGAAAACATATTGAGACAATCACTTGCGTGCTGGATGAAGCCCTTAAAAAGGCTCACTGTGATTTTTCCTCTATTGATCGCATAGCCGTAACTAATCGTCCGGGCCTGATTGGTGCTTTACTTATCGGACTGTCTTTTGCCAAATCCATCGCTTACGCGAGGGGCATCCCCTTGGTTCCGGTCAGTCATATTGAAGCCCACGCGTATTCCGCGTGTCTGACACATATGTCACTCTCAGGACCCTATATCAGTCTTGTTGTATCCGGTGGGCACACGAGCCTTTACCTAGTCAAAGATTTTAAATCTTTTGATTTACTGGGGAAAACAATCGATGATGCCGTAGGTGAAGCCTACGATAAGGTTGCGAAAGTTCTGGGAATGAGTTATCCGGGTGGCCCCGAAATCGACCGATTGGTTCGTTCTTATAAGGGAAAGGCGGTATCATTTCCAAGAACGTATCTTGAAAAAGATTCGCTTGATTTTAGTTTTAGCGGAATTAAAACAGCCGTGCTTTACAAAGTTCATCCTCCGGCGAATAAGACATCCTGGGAAAAAGAGAAGGTATTGAGCGAACAGGATATTTTGTCCGTGGCCAAGGGGTTTCAAGAATCAATCGTTGATGTTTTGGTCAGGAAATCGATCGCGGCTTGTCAGCGACACGATTGTCGGAAACTGGCTATCGGCGGCGGCGTTGCCCGGAACAGCCGTCTTAGGGAAAAATTACTCGAGGAATGTTCGAAAAGAAACATTGAAACATTTTATCCTGACAGGGCCTATTGTACGGATAACGCGGCTATGATTGCCGGGTTGGGATATTATCAGCCGCCGATAGGGACTGAAGCGATGATGACATTAGACGCAACTCCGACCATCTAAATAAATCCTGAATGCTTGGGAATCTATGGGTACCGAAAGATTACGCGAACAAATCGAAAATTATCACTATGGACGTGTTTCGCTTGATAAACTTATAGAAGAAATTCAAAAAGCCCCTTACACGGATATGGATTTCGCTTGTGTAGACCACCACAGGTCTTTGAGGCAATCTCTGCCTGAAGTCATTTATTGTAAAGGGAAATCTAATCAGCAAATTGTATGTATCGCGCGAGAGCTCTATAAAAACAACAAATCGTTTATGGCCACAAAAGCCTCGCCTGATGTTTATGATGCCGTAAAAGATTTTTTTCCAAAAGCCGAATATCATAAAGACGCGTCCATGATCAGTTGCGGACAAAAGCCTGATCAAACAAAAAAAGGTGTTTTGATTGTCACCGCAGGGACCGCGGACATTCCCGCGGCCGAAGAGGCGGCTCTTGTCAGTGAATGGATGGGGCAAGCGCCCGATAAAGCGTATGACATCGGGGTGGCAGGATTGCATCGGTTTTTGCAGAAATTGGATATTTTTTTTGATGCTAATGTGGTGGTTGTTGTGGCCGGAATGGACGGTGTTTTGCCGAGTGTGGTAGGAGGTATTGTGAACATTCCTGTTATTGCCGTGCCGACAAGCACGGGGTATGGCGCTAACTTTGACGGCCTGGCTCCTCTCTTAACGATGCTGAACAGCTGTTCGCCGGGCATTAGTGTTGTGAATATTGATAATGGCTTCGGAGCGGGATACCAGGCCTCCCTCATTAACGAATTGGCCTATAAAAGAAAGTCATGATGGTATGAAAATAGCGTATCTTGATATTTGCACGGGATTGAGCGGAGACATGCTGCTCTCGGCGCTTATTGACGCGGGGTATTCTCGGGATGAGCTAAAAAATCACCTAAAAAAACTGAGGTGCGATTCATCTTTTGATGTTTCCTTTGATGAGGTAGTTGAAAATGGATTTCGGTTTACACAGATGAAGCTCAAAGATACTGAGCCCAAAAAATCGAGAACGCTAAAAGACTTTATCACGATCATTCAATCAAGCGATTTGTCCGGTACGATCAAGCAAAAAGCCATCGGGATGTTTAACCGTTTAGCACAAGTGGAAGGCCATGTTCATGGTAAGGCGCCCGATGACATTCATTTTCATGAAATCAGCGGGATAGATACTCTGATTGATATCGTCGGAGTCATATGTATTTTTGAAGATTGGGACATTCGGGAGGTTTATTCAAGCCCTGTTCCGCTTGGGAAAGGCTTCGTTCAAACAGAACACGGCCGTGTGCCCGTTCCCGTTCCGGCAACACTTGAGCTTCTCAAAAATATGCCGGTCTACGGAACAGATTTCCTAACAGAGCTCGTAACCCCTACCGGCGCCCTTCTTCTTCAAAGTTTTCAGCCGAAATTTGAGATGTTTCCTCAAATCAAGCTGACTCAAACAGGATACGGTTTGGGAAGCAAGGATATCGGATGTCCTAACTATTTAAGAATATTGATAGGCGAGGCAGCCGAAGGTTATTTGGAAGATGAAATTGCTGTCATAGAAACGCACGTGGATGACATGACCCCTGAGCATATCGGAGCCCTCTACGACATTATGTTCGAGAACGGGGTCCTGGACTTTTGTGTCAAAACCATATATATGAAAAAAAATCGTCCGGGATTTTGTCTGACGGCTCTTGTCTCAAAACAAAATCTCATGAAATTTATTCATCTGTTTTTTGATGAGACCACTACGTTTGGTGTGCGGTACTATCTGGCCCGACGTTCTATAGTATCTTCCATCCATGAAAAGGAACATTGTGCGCCGGGGGCCGTGCTTGTGAGACGCGCTCAAAACAAAAAATATCAAAGCAAGTACCATGTCGAATTTGATGATGTGCGTCAAATTTCCAAAGAACTCGGGATCCCATTAAAAAATATCATGCGTGATATGGGAAATCCTATAACAAAGAGATGAAAGAAAAAATGGATCAACTCTTAGAAGCGTTGCTCAAACAAGAAATATTAACCGAGACTCATGCCGGGTCTGTAGGCCGAACCTATCGTGATGAGAATGGGGCCCGCGGGATCGCACGCATTATCATCGAGAATGGGTTTGCGTCAGACCAACAGATTCTTCTAGCGCAATCCGAGCTTTTTGGAGTCCCATCTATTGATTTGTCTCAAATAGAAATTTCTGATGAAGTTATCGCCCAAATACCCCCGG
>JADFSZ010000032.1 GCA_022560555.1 PVC group bacterium | reverse complement strand
CGCATAATATCATAAATGCTAAAAAAAATATATTTATTGGCAAGTGTAATCCTTTTAAGCCGTTAACTCTTCATAGGGTCTACATGGAGTTTTATTTGGGTTGTGAACTTTCCCGGTTTGACAGGGACTCAAAACGCGTGTATTTATGCAAAAATGCGAGTTTAAACGAGCCTGTGGGGCCGTTACGTTGTTTGCCCACAATGATCTCGGCAATTCCGCGGTTTTCTTCCGTTGGATTATAGTATTCCTCCCGGACAAGCATGAGAACCACATCGGCATCTTGTTCAATGGAGCCGGATTCTCTTAAATCCGATAGCATCGGCCGATGATCCGTGCGTGACTCGACGGCCCGGCTGAGCTGCGATAAAGCCAAAACAGCGACATCAAGCTCCCGTGCGAGAGATTTTAAACCCATTGATATTTGAGAAATTTCCTGTTGCCGGTTTTCCGCCCGACCCGCCGTATGCATTAACTGAAGATAGTCGACAATAATGAGTTTAATGTCATACCTTTGTTTCAGACGACGGGCTTTTGCGCGAAGTTCAAAAGCCGATAAGCTCGGAGTGTCATCAATATAAATCGGGGATTCGGACAATTTGCCTGCCGTATTGGTCAGCTTAACCCAGTCCTCTTCTCCGAGAAACCCGTTTCTCAAAGAGTGAAAATTGACCTTGGCTTGAGAACAAAGCATCCTCTGCACAAGAGATTCTTTGGACATTTCTAAACTAAAGATCGCCAAGGGGAGGCCCTTTACAACCCCGACGTGTTCCGCTATACACGTGGCCAGAGCCGATTTCCCCATGGACGGCCGCCCGGCAATAACGATCAATTCCGAAGGCTGGAATCCTGACGTCATCATATCCAAATCATGAAACCCGGACGGAATCCCCGTAATCGTTTCTTGGCCTGTATAAAGCCTTTCAATGGTCTCAAAACTGCTTTTGACAATATCTTTCAATGAAACAACATCATGACTAATTCGATCTTGACACACATCAAACATCTGCTGTTCGGAAATGTCTAAGAAACTATCCATATCATCCACTTGGTCATACGCGTGTTGAGATATGGAATTTGTGATATGGATCAAAGACCTTAGTATCTTTTTCTCCCGAACAATTTTGATATAGGTATCCACATTCACCGCCGTCGGCACGGTCTCCATAATATTTGTCAAATAGCTGGCTCCTCCGATCGCTTCAAGCTGCCCTTTCTTTTTCAAGCGTTCAGTCAGAGTCACGATATCCACGGGCTCACCCGCGTCAAAGAGTTCAACAACATTTCGATAAATATGTCCATGTAAAGTTTTGTAAAAAGAATCTTCCGAGAGAAATTCAATCGACCTAATGATGGCCTCATTGGATAAAAGCATCGAACCCAAGACAGCCATTTCGGCTTCAATATTTTGCGGAGGGACTTTTGTTAACAATGTGTTTTGCACGGTCATTTTTTCATGACAAACACTTTGACTTTGGCGTCAATATCGCCAAAAACGTTAATATCAATGTCGTAAATACCCAGCTTTTTAATCGGGGCCTCCAGCTGAATGTGCTTTTTATCAACAGAAACGCCTTCTTTTTTTATGGCCTCAGCAATGTGCTCACGAGTCACAGCGCCAAAAAGACGTTCATCTTCTCCCGCTTCAGCTAGTATCGTCAATGAACACTCTTCAATCTTTTTAGCCCGCAGGAGGGCTTCTTGACGAACCGATTCTTCTTTGACTTTCTTTCGTTCTTTTAGCCGAACAACGATCTTGAGATTTTCTTCCGTTTCCGGAAGAGCTTTTTTTTGAGGGAACAAATAATTTCGGGCAAATCCTACCTTCACCTGAATCACATCTCCGATTTCACCCAAGCCTTTGGTCGAATCTCGCAGAATCACTCGCATATCAATCCTCCTTTTTTCTTCACCTTACGCGACAAAAGGTAACAAGGCGATGCTTCTTGCCTTTTTGATCGCGCTTACAATGCGGCGTTGATGTTTAGCACACGCGCCCGTTGTTCTCCTGGGAATAATTTTTCCGCGATCCGTAACATAACGCTTCAAGAGGTCCACTTCTTTGTAATTAATGGTCTCCACCTTGTTCACACAGCAGTAGCATTTGCGCCTTTTAAATTTTAGGATCGAGAGCCCTTTGCCCTTCCCTTTGGATCCCTTCGTATTTCTCGTGTTTTTTCTCATAGACACCGGCTCCTTATTCTGACTTTAGCTTTCATCAATTTTACCTCTTAAAACGGAACATCATCTAAATCGGACGACACATCCGGCACGGCATCCGTTGATGACACCATATCAGCTGTTTCTTTCTGGGCCCCTTCGGTCTTTGGGCGGGAGGATAAAAACTGCACACGATCCGCCACAACCTCAAGGATATTGCGCTTTTCTCCGTCTTTGGTTTCCCAAGACCGGCTCTGGAGCCGCCCTTCAACAAATACGGGGCTTCCTTTGGTGAGATACTTACTGCAATTTTCTGCCAATTTACCCCACGTAACAATTTTCACGTAACAGACCTCTTCTTTACGCTCTTTGGCCTGATTTGTGTATATACGATTCATGGCCATGCTGAATTCGGCCACAGCCGTCCCGCTTGGTACATACCGAACATCAGGATCTCTCGTCAAATTTCCCATAAGCAAAACTTTGTTTAAACTCGCCATGGCATTCCCCTTTTTAGAGTTAGGGTTTAGGATGTTTTTTCCAGGACATCTTCGGATTGAGAAATCATAAATCGAAGAATCTGTTCTTTAATCTTAAAAAGCCGGCTCAAATTTTTCACCATGTCCCCAAGGCCTTCAACATAATACAAAAGGCTGTATCCTTCATAACTTTTTTTCACAGGATAGGCCAATTTTCGACGTCCCTGATCAACAAGTTTAAGCACTTTCCCCTGATGCTGTTCAATCGCGGAAGCAATCCCGTCCATTTCTTCTTTTCGTTGTAAATCCGTTAATTTCGGATCCAGAAGTATCATCACTTCGTACATCATTCTTTTATCTCCTTTTGTTTTTCATGTTTTTCCATTCGGCTATAGTCATTCAAGGCACTTTGAAACCCATCCCGGATGAATGATTTTAAGATGGCATTTGTTTGATTTTTCGACTTCTGAATGACATTTTGTTCGACCGGGGTCATCTCTCCTAAAACAAAATCCGCCAAATCGGCTCCTTTAACAGGTTTCTCGGTACCAACACCGTAACGCAAGCGAGAGAATTCCTGTGTCTCAAGAACTTGTATCATAGACCCCAGACCATTGTGTCCTCCGTCACCTCCCCTGGCTCTTAAGCGCAACACGCCAGAAGAAAGGCAGACGTCATCACAGACAACAATCAAATTTTCTAAAGGGATCTCGAATGCATCCAGCATCGCTTTGACGGCGTGCCCGCTTCGATTCATGTACGTTTTTGGCTTCGCAATCACAAGCTGATCTTGATCACTATACGCCCAATCAACATCCCGAACTTGAGGGCAGGGCTTAAAGGAAAGGCCCAGATCAAAGGCCAAAGCATCCACGATCAAAAAACCAACATTGTGACGTGTCAAATGGTACTTACTCCCCGGATTCCCCAGACCTACAATTAATCTTGAAAATCTTGAAAAAGAGGTCACGCCTTATTTTTTCTCCCCGTCTTCAGCTTTTTCTTCTCCCGGTTCTTCCTTTTTGGCCGTAATGACTTCAGGTTCGGCCGCTTCTTCTTCTCCCTCGATTTTCACTTCTTCCACTTCTTCTTTGTGCTCAATGACAGAAAAGACAATGTGCTCCGAATCCGTAGTCACCTCTACATTTTGGGGTAATTTTAAGTCGGCTACGGTAATCGTATCTCCAATATTCAGCCCGGACACATCCACTTCAATTTTATCCGGAATATCTTTGGGGAAACACTTGATTTCCAATTCCCACAGAGGGTGATCCAAAATACCGCCTTCAGCCACACCCGCTGCCTCCCCGGTGGATTCTATAGCGACTTTTGTCAGTATCTCCTTATTCATGGCAATGGATAGGAAATCGATATGTATTGGATCCCCTTTGATATGGTCGTGCTCGACCTTTTTGATAATCACATGAATTTTTTTATTCAAATCCACTACGTTTAAATCAATGACAGCATGCTCACTTTTGCGGGCTTTTCTGATTTTGTCAAACTCATCAAATGCAATTTTGAGATTGTGCGTCTCTTTATCTTGACCATAGAGAACAGCAGGGATAATCTTTTCTCTTCTCAGGCGTCGTGATGCCGAAGATCCTAACTCTTTTCTAAGCTTAGCTATAAGTACTAATTGATCCATTGATTTAACTCCTCCATAGGTTAATACCGAAAAATAATGCTGTGATCGAATTTCTAAATAAACAAAGAACTCACTGATTGTTTGTTATGAATTCTACGGATAGCCTCTCCTAAAACGGGAGACACGCTTAAAATATGGATCTTGGATGACATTTTATCCGACGGAACAGGGATAGTATTAGATAGAAATATCTTTTCGATCGGTGAATTTTCAAGCCGCTCAATGGCCGGAGGCGCCAAAACAGGGTGTGTTGCCGAGACAAAAATCTTCTTGGCACCCTGTTCTTTCAGCGCGATGGCCGCTTCCTGGACAGATCCGGCTGTCGCGATAATGTCATCTACGATCATTACATTTTTTCCTTTAACATCACCGATCACATTCATCACATGAGCCGTGTCTGAAGACACACGACGTTTGTCCACAATCGCCAAGCCGCATTCCAGTTTCTTCGCAAAAGCCCGCGCCATTTTAATCCCCCCCACGTCCGGGGACACAACTACCATATTTTCCAATCCATCAAAATCTTTGCTCTTAAAATACCCGATAAAAACAGGATTAGAATAAATGTGATCCACGGGGATATCAAAAAATCCCTGAATTTGCCCGGCATGCAAATCCATGGCTAAAACACGATCCACACCCGAACTGACCAAAAGATTAGCCACCAGCTTCGCTGAAATGGGAACACGCCCCTGGTCTTTTCTGTCCTGCCTCGCATAACCAAAATAAGGAATAACAGCCGTAATGCGCTCTGCGCTCGCCCGCACAAACGCGTCAATCATGATCAAAAGCTCCATCAAATTATCATTGACCGGTGCGCACGTGGGCTGAACGATAAAAATATCTTTTCCACGAACATCCTGGTTGATTTTAACCATGCACTCCCCGTCATTAAAACGACCCACATCAATGTTTCCCAGCTGAATATCAAGGTAGTCACAAATCTTTTCCGCTAGATTCCTGTTGGCATTCCCTGTAAAAACTTCCACGTTGGTCACTCCTTTATTCGATTTTGAGATTTTTGCTTCTCGAGTTTTTTAAGTTCTTCTCTTGTGTTGATGCCTTCAATTTCTTTGGAGCATTTTGATCTTACGGCCAACATTTTATGACCGTCTTTGATAAAAATCTTTACAACATCCGTAAGGTAATATTCGCCTTGTTGATTGTGAGGTTTCACTGATTTCAGCGCCGAAAACAATTTTTGAATTTTGAAACAATATATTCCCGTGTTAATTTCTTTTATATTTCGTTCCGGCCGTGCCGCGTCTTTAAATTCAACAATATGTTTGAGCTCCCCTCTTTTGTTTCTCACAATACGCCCATAGTGTTTCGGCTTCTTCAAGAGGGCTGTCAAAACCGATCCATCGGCATTTTGCCTGTTGTGAGTCGCCATGAAGCGCCTGAGGGTTCCGGCTGTTATAAAAGGGACATCTCCGGAGAGAATGAGCACGGACCCTTTCTTTTGTTTTAGTTTTTTCTCCGCCTGAAACACAGCATGCCCCGTTCCTAATTGTTTTTTTTGCTCAACGTATTGGAACAGGGGACCCATGCGGGATTTGACAAGCCGCGCCTTGTATCCCACGACAATAATAATATCCCGTGGATGTATTTTTTTTGAGGTGTTCACAACATGCTCGAGCATGGAAACACCAAATATTTCATGCAACACTTTCGGAATACGGGACTTCATCCGTTTTCCTTTTCCGGCTGCTAAAATTAAAATAATGGGTCTTGGAGCGGGTGATTTCAAGATTTCGTATCGACCCTTACTATTGGCTGTCTTTATTCTTTAGAAAGTTTTGTTTATATAGCCGATTATGCCGAAAAAAATAGGATTCATCAAAGCCGGGCTTCCGACCCATGGAATCCTAAAAAAATTTTCATAAGATCAAACTCAAAAAAGTGTTACATTTTTTTAACAGGAGCCATCCCTCTGGCAGATTTCTCAAAAAGAAGCTCGAACAGAGGAACGTGCATATTAGCAAAATCATGATAAAAGTCAAGCCGGTTTTCTCAGCAGTCCCAAGCAAGCTCTAAAAGCCGATGGAGTCCAATTCATTATTAAGATACTGTCGATAATAATGTTATGAACTATCTATATCTGGTTTCGCGGTAAATTCATAACAAAAACGGCCCCCTGCTTCGGCGATTCATAAACGAGATCTCCCCCATGCTCCCTCATAATTCGGCGACTAATGGCCAGCCCCAAACCCACTCCCTTTCGGGTCGTTGAATAGAAGGGCTCAAAAATCTCCTGCGTGCTCCGGAGAGAAACTCCGGGACCGTTATCGATCACCATAATCTTTACATGTTCCGGATAGGATTCAACCTTAATGTCAACGACCCCCCCTACCTTAAGAGCATTTCTGGAATTGATGAGAAGGTTCAGAATGACTTGTTGTATTTGTTCGGCATCCCCAAGGATCTTGTCAGTGGTCGGAGACGGATAAAAATTCATTTGAATCTTTTTCCGGTCATAATTTTTTTGTTCGAGAGTGATAACTTTCTCAATAATTTCATTAACATCCAGCAGGGTTTTTGTGAGCTTTCGAGGCCGAGCCAACATCAGAAAGCGGTCCAGAATTCTTTCAAGACGGGACACTTCTTCCAGGATGATATCAATACAATTACGCCTGTGGTCTTCGGGCGGAAGCTTACTTGATAAGATTTGGACGGTTGAACTTATTCCGGCAAGAGGATTCTTAATTTCATGCGCAATGGATGCGACGAGCTTTTCTATCTTTTTCGTTTGTTCGTGATTGAACCCTGCATCCATGGAAATATTATTTTTGTGAAAAGGTCAGTTTTATGAAAAATCAGTTTTATGAAAAACTTGGGGTTTCTGCCCGGTATGTTTTTACGGTATTCATGGTTTTTCCTCTGAGGCGAGAACTTCCTCTGTCTTTTTCTTTGTCCACAGCGGATGCTTCCAGACGTGAGAGATGACCCCGATCAAAACATATCCCGTAAAACACCAAACGAGAAATACATGAAAATCCCGCGTCGCTAAAATCGCGATTAAAATGATTAAAAGCATCGATTCGAGGCTGCGCCTGCGTTTAAAATCAAGCTTTCGAAAACTCGGATAGCGAATTCCGCAAACCATGAGAAGCGCTGTTGCCATAACAAGGAGCGGCGTTAAAGCCAGAAGGAACGATAAACTTTTGGTATAGCAAAAGATGACGTAAGACACGATAAATCCCGCAGCTGCGGGAATCGGAAGACCATCAAAATAGTGCTTTCCGTCTGTCTTCGCTTGCGTGTTGTAGCGAGCGAGTCTCAAAACTCCGCAGGCGGCAAATAACACTCCGGAAAACCATCCAAATTTTTCGGCTTGACTCATAAATAGCATATACACGAGAACCATCGGAGCTACGCCAAATGAAACGATATCACATAAAGAGTCCAGCTGCATGCCAAAATGACTCTCTGTCTTCGTCAATCTGGCGACGGTTCCATCGACAAAATCAAAGAGCATCGCCAAAAGAATCAGATAGGCGGCCATAAGAATACGCCCCTGAATGGCAAAGATGATAGCATATAATCCGGCTAAAAAATTGCCCATGGATATAAAATTCGGTAATAGATACGTTTTTTTCACGAAATAACTCCTAAAATGGTTTCTCCTGCTTTAACCCGATCACCCACATGCGCCGTAAGGTCAATGTGCTCTGGGATATATAATTCCACGCGGGATCCAAACATGATTATACCAAGCCGGGCTCCTTTGACAACCTCTTTTTCGGGTTTGGCGTGACACACAATGCGTCTTGCGATAAAACCCGCTATTTGGCGAACGGCAAAGGGCCCGTGGTCTGTCCCGATCACAACGGTATTCGATTCGTTGCATTGAGAAGCTTTTTCAGAAAAGGCCGCATGAAAGCGCCCTTTTCTGTATTGAACTTTTTCGATGATTCCTGAAAAGGGATAACGCTGCACATGTGCGTCAAACACAGATAAAAATATCCCAATACGCCGAACGGGAATGTCGCCGAAGGCGTCAAACCGGACAATGTCAATATCACTAATACGCCCATCGGCGGGAGAAACAACCACCTGGGGGTTATCCGGAATTTGTCGCACGGGATCCCGGAAAAAAGACATCATGAAAATTAAAAGAAGGAACCCATACACGGCCAAAGAGGGCGCCCAGATAAAAAAAACAAGCGAGAGAACCGATCCGGCCATAAGGACTGATTTCCCTTCGTGCGATATATGCATCTTCTTCAGTAAATTATCAATAAATCGGCTCATCATTAAATCCATTCGTCATTTTTTTTGGCCAAAATCCACCGTCTGTCTTGCTCATGAACGTCACAAATCTCAGAGTCCTGAAAGAACAAATCAATCTCTTTTTGCGCCGAGCCTAAAGAATCCGAAGCATGCACAAGATTGTACCGGGTACTCAGCCCCCAATCACCGCGAATGGTACCGGGGGAAGCTTGAGCAGCATCTGTGGGGCCAAGCAATACACGAACGACTTGGACGGCCTCTTTTCCCTCGAGCACCATGAGAATAACAGGTCCCGACAGCATGAATTCCAAAAGATCACCATAAAAATCTCTTCCCTTATGCACTTCATAATGCTTTTGAACAGTGTCCGCTTCCAAGCGCTTCATTTTCATGGCCACAACATCGAGACCCTTGGCCAAAAAACGGTCTATAATTTTCCCGGTTAATCTGCGATCGACAGCATCCGGCTTTATAATAACGAGCGTTCTCTCGATACTCATTGTGCAAACCCTTATCTTTTCACTGAACAATAATTTTTATTAAAACACTTTTTTTATTGAACATTTTTCTTGATAATCGCATACGCTGCTAAAAGATCTTTGGCGCCATAATCTACTTTTTGACGATGTTTCTTGGGGACCCTGTTGATGGGCGTGTCCACAAGAATCGTTTTGGCCCCGACAGCTTTTCCGGCCTGCATGTCTTTTAACTCATCCCCGATCATCCAGGAGCTTTCCAGATCAATGTCAAATTCTCGAGCGGCCGAAAGCAAAAGGCCGGGATTTGGTTTACGACACGAACAGTGGTCTTCTTTCCGGCATGGGCAGTAATAAACCGCAAGAATGTCTCCGCCGGAAGCCCGGACTTCACGAACCATAGAATCCGTCACGCGTTTGAGCTCCTCCTTTTTAACAAGACCTCTTCCAACACCGGCCTGATTCGATACCACAATGACCCGAAAGCGATTTTGATGAAATAATTTTATGGCCTTTTGAGCCTTGGGCAAGAACTGAAACTCGTCTAAAGAAGAAACATATCCTTTCAATCGTTTATTGATCACTCCGTCCCGATCTAAAAAAACATATGTTGCGTTCTTACTCATTTAAATCTCCAAAAGACCTTTCCTCTTCGATCATTTGGCGGTAGGCTTCCGGCATAACAAAGATCCCGTCATTAAACTCTGTATAAGAAAAGTCACGATGAACAGCCCGGTAAACTTTTTCAAGTCTCGGTGTGACCTTTCCTATTTGAGTCGTTTTCATAATGGCTTTTAGCACGTCCCTCTCCAAATGCTCCAAGCGATCGATTTGCTCCTGCAAATTTTGTCCGTATGTATCCGGCAAAAACATCTGCATGCCGTATAAACTCTGCAGTGTATTATTAAAGTTCCGTCGCCTGACAGGCAGATTACCGTCTATCCTGAAAATAAGATCTTCGTGAGACGCCTTCCAGTTCTTGTAATGGTATCGATACCACCAGCTCGGCCCGTGTTTGGACATCATATTGAGATGCACCTGAGAGGGTGCTTGTTTTTTCTTTTTTTTAAAAGTGTCCGTCTTTCTTGACGCTTCACACTCCGTCATGCACAGGCTGAATGCACTCAGAAAGAAAATAACGATAATAAATTTATAGAAAATTCTCATCAACCTATTTCTCAAAGATATCCGTAACCGCACCCTCGCTAGCGGATGTAACGCTGGCTCTGTATTTCGCCAAAACACCACGACGATATTTAACCCGGGGGGCTTTCCAGTTTTTGAGGCGCTTTTTTATTTCAGTCTTTGGAATTTCAAGATTAATTTCTCTCTTCTCGGCATCAATAGTAATCGGATCTCCATCCCTGATAATCGCCAGCACGCCTCCGTCGTAAGCCTCCGGTGTGATATGGCCAACCACAAATCCGTGGCTTCCGCCAGAAAAACGTCCGTCGGTAATCAGAGCCACGTCTTTTCCGAGGCCTTTTCCCATTATCGCGGATGTCGGAGAGAGCATTTCTCTCATCCCAGGACCACCTCTAGGACCTTCATAGCGAATCACGATCACATGTCCTTTTTTGATGGTTCCGCCCAGTATTTTTGCGAGAGCTTTTTCCTCCGAGTCAAACACTTTGGCAAGGCCTGTGAACCGAAGGCCTTCTTTCCCGGTAATTTTCGCAACAGCTCCTTCGGGTGCCAGATTTCCGTAGAGGATAACAATATGCCCCTCTTTTTTAATCGGATGATCTAAGGAACGGATGACTGTCTGTCCCTGAGGGTAAGCAGGGGCATCTGAAAGATTCTCTTTTATGGTTTTTCCCGTTACCGTTAAACAATCCGGGTGAAGAAAATTGTTGTCCATAAGGATTTTTAACAACGGCGTTAGGCCGCCAATCCGGACCAGATCCGCCATCACATATTTTCCGCTTGGTTTTAAATCCGCTAAAACGGGAACACGCTTTGAGACGCGTGTAAAATCTTCAAGGCGCAGTTTGATGTTCGCCGAATGAGCTATAGCTATCAGATGAAGAACGGCATTTGTTGATCCTCCCAGAGCTATCACAACTGTTATCGCATTTTCAAAAGCCTTTTTCGTCATGATATCCCGAGGCCGGATGTTCTGCTGAATAAGACGGACACAGGTCTCACCGGCTTTACGGCAATCTTCATTTTTCTCACGAGAAATGGCCGCTTGCGCGGAACTGTTCGGCAGGCTCATCCCGAGAGCTTCGATGGCTGAAGCCATGGTATTCGCCGTATACATCCCTCCGCAGGATCCCGCTCCGGGAATAGCACACGACTCAATTTGCTTAAGTTCATGATCAGAAATTTTATGACTCGCATGGGCCCCTACAGCTTCAAATATGGAAATAATATCTACATCCCGATTGTGCAATTTCCCGGGCAGAATGGTTCCCCCATACACAAAAATACTTGGCCGGTTGAGGCGTGCCATCGCCATAAGGCATCCCGGCATATTTTTGTCACATCCCCCAATGGCTACGAGGCCGTCAAAGCCTTGGCATCCGACAACGGTTTCAATAGAATCTGCGATCACTTCACGGGAGACAAGAGAATATTTCATTCCTTCTGTTCCCATTGAGATACCGTCTGAAATAGTGATGGTATGAAAGAGAAGTCCTTTTCCTTGATGGTCGTTCACGCCCTTGAGAGATTCTTGGGCCAATTGATTGATATGCATATTGCAGGGAGTGATTTGACTGCCTGTGGAAACAACACCGATCTGCGGCTTTTGAAAATCTTCTTCTTGATAACCTACGGCATAAAGCATGCCACGACTTGGAGCTCTTTGGACACCATCAAGAACAAGCGATGAATATTTTCGGTTCCCTGTGCTTTGTTTTGATTTATTTTTAGCCTGAGACATTTTTTACTACCGGAGTCCGGAAATTTGTTTTAGTTTAATCTCTTTAGATCGTAAGCCTTAGATGAATTGCGAACTGTCGATTTAATCATGAAGACCTTTCAATGTCAAATTGTTTCTCAATTGAAAGCCGTTCCCGTTTTTCCATATTGACAGAGTTATGGACAAATGATAGCCTTTTGTCTTCAAGTATTTAGAAATAATTTTCTCATCATTATCTCCGGGAGGCTGGCCATGCGTTACATCGTATCACTTCTTACAATCTGCCTATGCCTTATATGGGCCCAAACCCTAAGTGCAGCTTCGGCAAAAGCCAACATTAAGGGAACAGCAGAAGCTTCGAGCATTTCCGGTGTTGCGTCGTTTGAGGACACTACTCAGGGGCTTCATATTTCGGTAGAAATCCACGGGGCACCGGAAGGCATTCATGGATTTCATATCCATGAATTTGGTGACACGTCCAACAACGGCAAAGCCGCCGGCGGACATTACAATCCGGATCAGCACGACCACGGCGATGTCGTGAAAGATGGCCTTGAAGCAGCCCATGCAGGGGACCTTGGTAACATTGAGATTGATGCCGACGGCAACGGCAAACTCCACCTTACGGTTCCGAATCTTTTTGTCACGGGGAATGCGAACAGCGTTGCGGGACGAGCC
>JADFSZ010000197.1 GCA_022560555.1 PVC group bacterium | reverse complement strand
CGAGGGAGATTGAGCTAGTGAGCCGGAAAAAGCCTCCAGTGTTTTGTACGCCTGGTCTTCCAAGTTCTGACTCACAGTGAGGCGCCCGACACGAAGAAGCGCTAACGCGGCAACAGAATTTCCCGAGGGGGTGGCCCCATCATAAATTTCTTTCGTCCTGCCAAAATTTTCCTTGGTATCATGACTTGTGAAATAAAATCCTCCCGATGTTTTATCTGCGAACAATCGAATCATTTCTTCCGAAAGATATTTTGCTTCTTTGAGATAACGCGTGTCAAATGTCGCTTCATAAAGATCATATAGTCCGTTCGTAAAAAAAGCGTAATCCTCAAGAAAACCCGGGATGCCCGCGTCTCCTTCACGCCATCTATGCAGAAGCCTGCCATCGCTTCTTTTCATTTCTTTAAGGATAAAGTCAGCGGCTTTTCTCGCGGCTATTTCATAGCGTTTATTTTCAAGGACGCGTGCCCCATAGGCAAGACTGGAAATCATCAAGCCATTCCAATCCGTCAGTACCTTATCATCCAAATAAGGTCGAGGTCTTTTGGCCCGGATGTCAAACAGTATGGCCTTTGATTCCTCCAATATGGATTGTATTTCCTTTTGCGACTTTTTGAACTCCAAAGCTGTTTTTTCTACATTGCTAACCACATAAAGGATATTTTTCTTTTTGAATTCTCCGAAAGGATCCCTCGCGACATTTCCGCCCGATTCGACACCGTAATGATAACTGAATATTTTTGCTTTCACCGGCTCGAGATATTTTTTAATCTCATCCTTTGACCACACATAAAAGGCTCCTTCTCTCTTCTTCGCGGCCACTTTGTTATCATCTAAAACAACCGAGCTATCGGCATCCTCGGCGGAATAAAAGCCCCCTTGGACGTCTGTCATATCGCGCAAAACATAATCAAAAATGTCACGCGCCATATCCGCGTATGATTCATTTCCGGTCACCTGATAAGCCTCCAGGTACGCTTTAGCAATAATCGCCTGATCATAAAGCATCTTTTCAAAGTGCGGCACACGCCATTTGGCGTCCGTGGAATAGCGATGGAACCCTCCGCCGATATGATCATAAATACCCCCTCGGGCCATGGCTTGCAGTGTTTTTTCAACCATCTCAAGGGCTTTGGCGTCTTTAACTCTTTGCCAATAACGAAGCAAAAAAGAAAGGGTATGGCTTCTTGGAAACTTCGGCACTCCGAATCCGCCGTATCGTGAATCAAACTGAGTCACGAATGATCGAAAACCTTTTTCCAATATTTCTTCGGATATTTTGGTTTTGGATGATGTGCTTCGGGACACAAGCGCCTGTAAACGCGAGCTCATATCTTGAGCGGATTCGAGAAGATTTTCCCGGTCATTTTTCCATTTGTCGGCCATGGTATTTAATATTGTCGCAAAACCCGGCCGTCCCCAACGGTCATCCGGGGGGAAATATGTTCCTCCATAAAACGGCTTTCCTTCCGGAGTCAGAAAAACACTCATAGGCCATCCGCCGGAACCCGTCATGGCCTGAACCGCGGACATATAGTAATTATCAACGTCCGGGCGTTCTTCCCGGTCTACTTTGATGGAAACGAAATTGTCATTCATGATCTTCGCGATCTCTGGATTGGAAAATGATTCTTCTTCCATGACATGACACCAGTGGCAGGTGGAATACCCCACAGATATAAAGACGGGCTTATTCTCTTTTTTGGCTTTCTCAAAAGCCTCATCACCCCACGGGTACCAGTCAACGGGATTGTGCGCGTGCTGAAGAAGATAAGGGCTTTTTTCGTTGATCAAACGATTCGTATATTCTTCTGGGTTGGCTTCCACAGGACGATCCAAAAATGTTAATTTTGTTTTCGCTTGATTTTGAGTGAGCCAAAAAGCCCCTCCAATAACCATCACTAAAGCGGTGATATACAAAACAGTTTTCTTTCTCACAGAACCTCCCGTCTAATAAGCCAAGGCTAATTTTGTTAACGAGTCCATGGGGACAGCCCCAAAAACACAAATGAATGCGTTATTTACTTTTTTAAAAGCAATCACATTTTCCCCCTTCTGATAACACTGTACCGCCAATAACTTTTCCCTCTCCTGACGTTTGATTTGATGAAATTCGAAGGCACACTCTTGATCCATGATAAATAACGACACAGGTTTATTATCAACATGATACACAAGATAGGCGACAGGCATTTTTTTAATATGACACAACCGGGCCCCGATGAGTTGCACATTATTTCCGGCCATAAATTCCGGAACTTTCACGTCAAAGGGAAGTTTTCCTTGAAAATATTCCTCAACTTCTTGGGCCGAATGCGAGAACAGATTTAAAGGGAGCTCGTCCGAAACATATTTTACGTGGTTTGCGTAAGCCGCCTTAAATAAATCATGGGACTGCGTATTCCGGACAAACCAACCAACGACCAACAAAAGAATCGCTAAAGTCGCAAAACCACTATTTCTGCTCACTCTTGCCCATCGGGATGAACGATTCATAATCCGGCCCTTCGCTTGTCTCCAGGCTCTCTGGACATCCGAATCTGTTGTAAGATATTTTTTAAGAGCCGCTTCGATCTTATTATGTTCTTCGTAAAATTCCTGACAGCTGTGACATGAGATGAGATGATGGTCGATGGCATTCTCAACAGACGGTTCTAGTTCAGAATCAATATATGGACTAAATAGGCTGCGCGCTTCTTC
>JADFSZ010000031.1 GCA_022560555.1 PVC group bacterium | reverse complement strand
CGTGTTTTGGTGGGATCAATTTGTCCGTCAAGTCACCATCGAGGGAGACGTCAAAAAAATCAGCCCCGAAGAATCTGACGCCTATTTTCAAACCCGGCCCCGTGAAAGCCAGCTGTCAGCTTGGGCGTCTTGTCAATCTCAAGTGATTGCGTCACGGGAAGTCTTAGAAGAACGTATGCGCGAACTTGAAAAAAAATATGAAAACAAAGAGATTCCTCGGCCTCCTTTCTGGGGAGGTTACTTGGTGATTCCTAGCCTATTTGAATTTTGGCAGGGGCGCGCCGGACGGATGAATGATCGTTTGCGGTATCAAAAAAATCCTCAAGGAAACTGGTTCATAGAGAGGCTTTCCCCCTAGTTTTATCTGTTTGACAAATCTCCCGGTTGGCTCTCAGAAAATTATTCATAAGTTGTTGTTGTAAAAATACATACACGCCTGCCTGCCTCCCGCAAACTCAAATCTGAAACCTTTTCATGCTAAGATATGTCTAATAGAATGAATAATATGGATGATTTGATCACACAAGACATCATTAAAAAAGCATCGACCGGCGATTTGGATGCTTTTGAAAAGATTTACCGGTATTACGCGGGATTTGTGTTTAATGTGAGTTTGCGTGTCACAAACGACCGGGAAACCGCCAAAGATGTGTCACAAGAGGTTTTTTTGACTGTGTACCGCAAGCTCAAAAATTTCCGGTTTGATTCTTCTTTTAAAACCTGGCTTTATCGGATTGCGATGAACACGGCCATTAATACCGCCAAGAAGGAATCTAAGATTAAAGAAAAAGCATTAAAATCACATATTGAAGAACCAGGAAAGCCTTGGCAAAACGATGTAAATAAACACATGGACCAAGTTGACAACGAGCAACGGCTCAACACGCTTTTAAGCAAACTCCAGGTTCAGGAAAGAGCCTGTATGGTTCTAAAACACATTGAAGGGTTGAGCTGTCAGGATATAGCGGACGCGTTAAAAATGAATGTGAATACTGTGAAAACAAAATTAAGAAGGGCGAGAGAAAAACTCATGACTTTAAGAAAGGATGTGGTCAAAAATGAATTGTGAGCAAATACAAGATATACTACTAAACGACTATCTTAATAAGGAGATCTCCCCCGAGCAAAAAAAGGTCGTGGACGAGCACCTCGATCAATGTCCCACGTGTATGGAGTTTTTCAATCACGCGACGGAAGTCATTCTTCCCATGGAGACGGCTCAAAAACATTCCGTGCCGGATGACGATTGGCAGAACATTAAGAATAGGATTGAAACCCAAAAAGAAAAGGGGACTTCAATCTTTCATTTCCCAAAACCCATTCTCCCTTTGGCCTTCGCGGCTCTTCTACTCATCAGCTTTTTTGCCGCGCGTGAATTTGCCGAAACGATAAAACCTCCTATCGTGTGTGTTATGGAGCACGAAGATGCCATATTATATTTGACGGATGAGTTTGAAGAGTTTATGGGGACAGACTTTGAAAATGAGGAATACTTTCTTGAAGAATTCTTTTTATAAATGAAACCCATTCGTATTTTCTTATGTCTAAGTTTCTAGAAAGGAGGGATCAACCATGAATAAACAGATAATATTTGTGATGATTTTAAGCGTTTTGTGCTGGGCCCCCGGTGCTTATGCGCATTCCGATGAGGATGCTCCTGAACCGCAGCGAAAGTTTCCTCGGCAAGGGGAATTTGAAAAAAATGGGCAAGGACCGAAAGGTGAGGGCAAGCATTTTGAAAAGTTAAAAGAGCTCCTCAACTTAACAGATGAGCAGGCGGAAGCTCTGAAGGCACAAAAAAAAGAAGGTCCTCATGCCGGTAAAGAAGCACGAGAACAAATCCATGCTAAAAGAGAAGCGTTAAGAGCAGAATTCCAAAATGAAACTCTCAATCTGGAAACTATCTATCGGCTTAACGATGAAATCAAAGCATTGAATGCTGAGCAGATGGATGCCAGGGTAGAAAGAATGATTAGAATGCGTGAAATCTTGACGGCTGAGCAGTTTCAGACCATGCACGAAAATTTTCAGTCAAAAAAGAAAAACCGCAAGGGTCATTACGGACAGCATGGCCGGCAAAATAGACGTTCTCAGACTGAGGAATAAAAGCGCTAAAACCACCGAAGGTTATGCACAAAACCCTTGCTATATGACATGAATAGCAAGGGTTTTTTCTTAAAATTATGCTAAGATATGTGACATCAGAATTGTTTGCCCCAAGGAGATGGACATGAGTGTTGATCCCAAAAATGACCGCCGCCAGTATGTTCGTATCCCTTATAAACATATCCTCAATTGGAAAATATTTAATCAAAACACGTCTGTGAAGGGCGCCAAAGATATTTTTGTTAAATCAGGGGATCTCTCAATCGGCGGAATGAAAGTGACCTCTTTGGAAACATTTGAGTCCGGGAGTGTTCTCGGCTTACGCGTCCGTATCCCGGATCAAGCGGAACCGCTCACAATTTATGCCGAAGTGATTCGATCCGAAAAAACCGATCAAGGCATGATCGAAACCGCCTTAAAATTCCAACAGATGACAGAACATGATACATCCTCCATTGAGCAACTTGTGAAATCCTTCTCAGGCTCACAGTCTTAGGGTTTTCCCGCATAAATTTTTTAAAACTCATCTAAGCTTCATAAATTCAGACCTTAACAATGCTACAGTCTCTATCATCTGTGCTGATTTATGCCTGTATTATTTTAGCCAAATAAAATATAATACACGGTTTAGAGGCTATTTTGACTTATGGATGTTAATTACTCGATTATTCAATGGACCCTATGGGCGGGAGTTGCTAGTGCTCTCGCTACGGGGATTGGCGCTCTTCCTGTTCACTTTCTCCGGAGGGATTCCAATGTGCTGCAAAGCTTTTCGATCGCTTTTGCGGCCGGCATGATGCTTTCCGCGTCCGCGTTTTCTCTTGTTCAAGAAGGTATTAATCTTCAATCACGATATCCCCTTGCTCCCTATAGCGTGATAGGCGGACTATTATTAGGCGCGACCTTCTTTTGGCTCACAGAGAAATTTCTTCATGAGGAATCCCACTATTTAAAAAAAGCACGGGATCAAATGGGTGTTCAAGGGATCATGATTTTTCTTGCGATGTTCATTCATTCCATCCCGGAAGGGATCGCGATTGGTGTCGGTTTTGCCACCGGTGATCTGGGGTTTGGAATTATGATGGCCCTGGCCATCGGTGTACACAATATTCCTGAGGGGATGGCCATTTCGTTGCCTCTTCACAATAAGGGTGTTTCGACAAAGAAGTGTGCAGGGATTTCCATTGTGTCCAGCCTGCCGCAACCGCTCTTAGCTGTTCCCTCCGCATTAGCGGTTCATATCTTTGACCCGCTTTTACCTGTTGGATTGGGCTTTGCGGCAGGAGCCATGATTTATTTGGTTATTTCCGAAATGCTTCCTGACGCTATGGAAAAGGGAGGAAAAGTTATCACCGCGTGGGGATGCATGATCGGACTCTCCTTTATGCTGACATTTACCGTTTTGATCAGTAACATGTTTGGTCAATAGTCTGGGCATGGTTTTTCTTTAATTCTTTGTAGGGTCTTGATTTTCAGCAGCTTAATGTCGTCTTCTCCTTAACAAATCCTAAGCCGGAAAGACAATAAATTGCATTTTTTACCAATGGGACGTATGATAATCCGCTATGTTCCCCCAAAGCTTTCTATATTTTGCAATCGGGATTTATATTCTTTCCATGGGACTTGCGAGTATCGCGGGAGCCGGGCGGGGTCCCATATGTCTTTCCTTATCTAAAGGGGGATATCTCCTTGCAACCGGGTTAATTGGCTCTCTGCTTATTAGCCGTCTTGTTGCCAATCAAACGTGGTTGATCACAGGTTTTGAAAACGGGTTTCTTCTGTCTATCGTGATTCTCGGCGTTGTTTATGTATTCGCGGAAATTATGTTTAGCCTCAGTTTCGGTCCGATTGTTCTTGGCGGAGTTTCCCTTGTGCTTTCGATTCTTGCGATTGTCTTTAACCGGGAACTTGCTGTTGTCGATCATATAGGCTTCTTTCTCGGCGGGCATACGTTTCTTGTTTTTATCGCTTTGGCCGCTTTTTCGTTATCCTTTATCTTTTCGCTTCTGTACCTGATGGAAGCCTACTTTATTAAAGAAAAAGCTTTCCGCCCTCTTCTATTTCGTCTGCCGTCGCTCGAGCTCACGAATCGTCTTAACGATGTGGCCCTGTGGGTAGGGACAATTGCATTCGCGGGGGGGTTCTTGAAGGGCCTGATCGTGCTCCAAAGAGATAATCCGGGCACAACCCTTCTATCTGATCCAACATATTTTTTATCAGGACTTGTTCTCGTTCTATATGCCGCCTTGATTGTTTGGAAACAGAAATTATTGGAAGGACGAACGCGTCTCGCGTATGCGTCCATATTTGTCTATATTGTATTTTTGTGTGTGGTCTGTCTGGCGCACAGCACAAGCGCTTGAATTTTTCAATAAAAAGGTATTTTCAATAAATAGATTATGAAGATATTCGTTCTTGGAATCAGCCATAAAACGGCGCCCATTGATCTTAGGGAAAAGCTGGCTATCAATGATAGGAATTATGATAGCTTCTCTCAAGTGGTGGGGAATCACGGGATGATCTATGAGCTTACTCCGCTGTCGACATGCCACAGAACGGAATTCTATGGCGTGACACGGGATGAAGAGTACGCCAAAAAGAAAGTCTTGGAGGGTCTGAGTGCTATGGCAGGTCTTTCCCCGGACCAATTTGAAGATAAGTGTTATTTTAAAACTCAAAATGATGCTGTGCATCATTTGTTTCGCGTGACCTCCGGTCTCGACTCCATGGTCATAGGGGAAAATGAAATATTAGGCCAAGTGAAAGAGGCCTATAATCGCGCTTTCAATGATCATATTACGGGAAAAGTGCTGAATGTTCTTTTTCAGAAGTCTTTTTCGATAGGAAAAAAAGTGAGGACCCATACCCCTATCAATCAAGGGAAATTAAGTGTGGCTTCTATTGCCGTTGATCTGTCTCAGAAAATCTTTTTTAAACTTCACGAAAAAACCATAGTGTCCATCGGGGCCGGAGACGTCGCAACTCAGCTGTGCAAAGCATTTAAAAACAAAAGCGTAACGAATATTTTTATCACAAGCCGGACCCCGGAAAGGGCTGAGTCTTTGGCAACAACGATTCAAGCAAAAAGTTTTGGGTACCATTCGCTGGATTCACAGATTCTCGAGGCAGATATCCTCGTGACATCTGTAGCGGTTGACAAACCTGTGATTACAAAAGAACGCGTCCAACAATGGGCGAAGCAGCGCAAAGGACGGGCCTTGTTCATGATTGATCTAGGAGTCCCTCGTAACGTAGAAGAAGCGGCGGGGAAATTACCCGATGTGTATCTGTATAATATTGATGATTTAAAATTTATCTCAGAGCAAGTACTGATGGAACGAAAAAGTGCTATTTTAGATTCGGAGAAAATGATTTCTGATGCGACCGTTTCATTTATGAATCGCCTGAGAAAAGAATTTTCCGGATTTTTTCAGTCCTGAGATTTATTGAGAATATGGCGGGCTTTTCTAAAAACGGTGTCAAACATCTCCTCCGTTAATTTTCCCGTAAACGTGTTCTGCTGACTTGGGTGATAAGACCCGATGATGGTTAAATCGCGGGATGTTTTAAAAGTGTTCCCGTGAGAAAATTTAGGTTTAGGGGTAAATTTTATTTGAAGCTCACTTTCCAATAAGCAGAGGGTTTCCTTGAACGCAATTTGTCCAAGGCAAATCATCACGCGGAGTCGCTTCAATTGCCGAAATTCCGAACTGAAAAATCTACGGCAATTCGTGATTTCATCTTTGGCGGGTTTATTTTGAGGCGGAGCGCAGTGAAGAACCGCCGTGATAAAACAATTGTGAAGTTTCAAGCCGTCTTTTCGATGGTGGGATTCGGCTTGATTGGCGAATCCCTGTTTGGCAAGGGCCCGGTAGAGCCATTCACCGCTTCTGTCCCCGGTGAACATGCGTCCCGTTCGATTGGCTCCGTGAGCCGCCGGCGCTAAACCGACGATCAGACACTCTGCTTGCAGGGATCCGAATCCGGCCACAGGCTTGGCCCAGTACGTGTCATCTTGAAACCGACGGACTTTGATCTGTCCGATGTCTTGACGCCACTGAACAAGCCGCGGACAGAGGACACACGTTGTAATTTTATGCTCGAGAGATGAGCTCATAAAAATGATCATATCATAGTTCTTTATAAGATGTGGTGATGGAGGGGAAATAAGGATGACCGGATTTGAGGCGCCAAAATCGTGGGACCCTATCAACCGATCAGGCATCAACGGATTATTAGCGGATAACACGGTTAACCCCACTCAGCTTATGGAATATTTTAGAGCCAATTCCTTTGTTCGTGAACAAATGGATCTTTTCGTCGTCCGTCACCACCCGTTAACCTTAGAAACGCACACAAAGATGGTTCTCATCCAATTCAAGAAATATTTCTCGCAAGTAAAATTTTCTTTTCCTTTCAGCCATAATCTATTTATTGTAACTTTGATTCTGCATGATCTCGGTAAACCGAAAGCCATTTTGGACGGAGATAAAGCTTTGCAGCATAAATATACCGTCCCCGTTCTGGAAAATTTTCTTGAGGCTATGGATTTTACCCCGCAAGAAATCCGTGTTTCAACCGGACTGATCGGCGGAGATCCGATCGGAGAGTTTCTCAAAAAAAATCAAACAGATCCAAATATTCCTGCCGGAAAAATTAAAAAAATGTCTCAAAAATCAGGAATGGATCTGAAAATATTTTGGGAAATCCTTCTTGTGTATTATCAGGTTGACGCGAGTGCTTATACCGAAGACGCGGGCTGGAGGCCGGCTTTGGATCATTTGTTTTGTTTTGATCCCGAAAACCGGAGGATGGACCTGAATCAAAGTATCATGGATAAGGTTGAAAAAATCAAAATTGAAGTGTTTGATTAATATTTTTCAGACGGTTCTTGATTCATCAAACGCATTTTCCCGATCCAAAAAGGGCAAAGAACCAATCCCGCCAAAATCAAAATCCAGCTTGTCCACGAAAAGCCTCCCGGTATCGGCAAGAGAAGACGAACACTTCCGGTCAGAATGAGGAAAAGCGAACAAACCGAAGAAAGGGTAACCCGGGACAAAAATTTGAATTTAGTAAATGCCTCGCCCCGTGGACGTCCCGCAAGTTGAGCCGACATATGCCAAAAGCCGACAGGCCGCACGCGTTCGTAAAATTTCTTGAGGACGTGCGGATGTGTCGGAGGCGTCACAAACGTGATAAGAATGGCCGCCAGGCTTGATGTAACGGCCATATAGAGAAGCCGGAGCCATTCGTCAGTTACCCAGATCAGGAGAATCGGAGCCATGACCAGAGACACGATGATGCTCGCCAATTCAGAGTAGAGATTGATCCGCTCCCACAGCCATCTTAAAACGAGAACAGCCCCCATGCCTGCGCCGAAAAGAAGGCTCAGGAGCCATGCCTTTTCGATAGACCCCAAGTTCATCATAACAATGATCGCGAGAACAAGAATAACGATGTTAGATAGACGCGCGACAAGAACCAATTCCCGGCGGTGCGGGGTTCTTTTTTGCCATGCCTGGCAAATAAGTCTTTGATAGATATCATTGCTCCAGTAACTCGCGCCCCAATTGAGATGTGTATCAATGGTGGACGCCAGTGCCGCGAGAAGCCCTGTGAGCATGAGACCGCGGACCCCCATGGGCAAATGGTCATTAATCCCAAAAACAAACAAAGCCTCGCGTTGCCCGGCGAAATCAGCCGATTGAAATTGTTCAATGGTGACCGGATAAAGAACGAGAAGGGCGACTCCGATCACAACCCAGATTAAACTCCTTAAAAGAATCTGAACCCACGTGAATATGACTCCGGCGAGGCGCGCGTCTTGATCTGTGCGGCAGGCCATGGTGCGTTGAGCCAGGTATCCTGTTCCGTCACTATTCATTTGAAAAACCCATTGAAGGCTGATGACAACAACAAAAGGGATAAAACATTGGGACAATGGAGGGAAGAGCGATAATCTTTGTTGGGCCACTTCATCGCCGTAATAGATGTAAAGTTTGTGAATGAGTTCATCCATCCCGCCGATTTTTTTGACCACAATAAAAGCGTACAATAATGTTCCTACCATGGCAATCGTAAACTGGAAAATGTCCGTTAGAACAACGCTTCTGAGTCCTCCCGTCATGGAATAGAGCGCGGTAAAAGCCAACAACGCAAAAATGCTGATCAAATTGTTTGTTGAAGCGATAGAGGGGTGAAGTTGAGTGATCGCGGACGTCATATCCAAATGAAAGAATTGCGTGAGACGGTAAAAAGGCTGATACATTATATTAGGAAGCCATTCATGCCACGGAAGAAAAACTTCCGCGATCCGAATAGCCGCAATGAGAACCATGGCCATCACAACACAGTTGATAAGGGTTCCGTAGTAAAAAGCCTTAAGGATTCTTAACAGAAGAACCCCTTTTCCGCTATAACGGATCTCGGTCAGTTCCGCGTCCGTTAAAACCCCGGCTCGCCTCCAGCAGGGGGCGAGTATGAACGCCATCAGGAGAAAAGCCACACCATAAATCCAGAGACGCCACAAAGCAAAAATTCCTGCTGTGGCAATAAGCCCTGTGACCAAAAGGGGAGTATCGGCCGCGAATTGCGTGGCCGCCATGGAGATTCCGGCTTGCCAGCCGGATAAAGTTTTGCCGGCCAAAAAATATTCTTCGAGATTTTGAGAAGCTTTTCGGCGAGCGTGAAGCCCAAAGCCAATAGAGACAACAACAAAGATAAGTAGGATAAGAAAATCAAGCATAATTTCACCTTATGCATCTATAAAGTGATTGTCAAGCTTGATATTCATGGCGCTTTTGCTTAGAATCTTAGGGATAATGCCAAAAAGGAGCTATAGAGATTAAGCCGTGTTGAAAAAAATCATCTCCATCATTGTTGTCATGGGGGTATTAGCAGGCGTCTATTTCGCGTATGATATTATTTCTGGAAGGATTCGCCGCCTTGAGATACTAAAACTTATGATTGATCGGATGTCGGGCGATACGCGTGTGGCCGATGTTCTTGTGACCGATGTCAGTTATGATGAGACATCGTCCAAGTATCAAACAACCATAAAGTTTTTGGAGTATGACAGCTATGGCCGGCCGATGGAAGCTAAATACTTCACGTTTCAGGGGAATATTATCCAATTTCAGTCGCTCGTCATACGGTTTGACGATGACTACGTTCAGCAGGGGGATCTGCTGCGTGGCAAGAGCCTGCATTTGTTTTGGAAAGTTTTCATGTTGGACGGGGAGCAAACCGAAGAATATGAAATAGGACCTGCGGGTCAAATCCCCCAAGCGTATAAACTGGATGGCATTCAGGATGGGTTTGAGCGTGAGCTTTGGCAAAATTTTTGGGAATATGCTCTTCGTCCGGATCAAAGAGAGGATGCCGGTGTTAAAAACGCGCAAATCGAAGCTCCCGGCACCAAGTTTATTCCGGGAACTCTTTATACGATTAGGATAGAACATGACGGGGGGCTTCGAATTGATACGTCTCCTATCCCGGAAATTTTACGTGGGGAAAGGATATTGTAAAAAATGGTTTTTAAAAAAATAGATATGATTTTTGTGCTAAGCGTGGGGTTCTTTTTAGGAATGGCTTCTTTGGGTTTTAGTGAAAAAGAAGTTTTACAAGACGCGGATGCTTTCGATACAGGGGATGTTGTTTCCGGGGATACGGCCGATTCTTCTGAACCGGGAATCGTGCATGTAGAAAACATTAAAGCGCGCTCAAACACATACGGGATAAAGGGGACCAATCTGCGTATCAACAAAGCAGCTGATTATTATAATTGGGGCATAGGGGAGGATATAGACGAAGATGCATCCATAAATCTGCCCACGTCCATGGGGGTAAGTTTCTAAAAAAGAGCGATAAGAAAATGAAAGAAATAGAAGTCAAGATTCTAGAAATTGATAAAGATAAAGTCCTTAAAAAGATCAACGAACTCGGGGCCAAAAAAGTTTTTGAAGGGCAACTTGTCGCTGTTTTTTATGACTTTGCCGATTCACGGCTTACAAAAGAAGGCAAAAGATTGCGCGTGCGGCAAAAAGGACCTCGGGTTGAGATGACCCTCAAATCAAACATTACGAAAAAGATTGTTAAATCGGCAGATGAATACAAAATTGAAGTGGACTCCCTTGAAGAATTGCGCCACATCTTTTCCGAAATAGGATTAAAAGAAATATTGCGTTTTAAGAAGCACCGAAGCTCCTGGCACCTCAATAAAATTGCTTTTGAAATCGACACATTCCCCGGACTTCCGCCTCTCCTTGAAATTGAAGCCCCTGACTTACAAACGATCCAAAAATATGTCAAAATATTCGGTTACGAAATGAAAGATACGAAACCCTGGTCCGCTGTGGAGGTGTGTCAGCATTACGGTCTAGAGCTTAAGGGTTGATGGATGGTGGGAAGGCACTTTGAATGAGGGATGTTAACAGGACTGCTTTATCATAACGATTACCTGAAGCATGAAACGGGTGTGATGCATCCGGAAAATCCCCAGCGTCTTTCCGTGATTATGAAGGCGTTAAAAGAAGCTCAGTGGTTTTCCGGTCTTCAACATTTTCAGCCCGAGAGCTACGATTTAAAATGGATTCAAACGATTCATTCCGAAAATTATATCCGGAGAGTTAAAAAGAGCTGTTTGGATGGCGCTTCGACATTGGATTGTCCCGATGTCGCCATCTGCAGGGCTTCTTTTGAAGTCGCGTGTCTAGCGGTAAACGGATGTTTGACTCTCGCGGATGCTTTAATGCGAGGGGATATCGCTAATGGGTTTGCGGCTGTTCGTCCTCCGGGGCATCATGCCGGGAATCATACCGCGATGGGATTCTGTCTTTTTAATAATATCGCCATTTTGGCGCGGTATCTCCAAAATCATTATCATCTGAAGAAAGTATTTATTCTGGATTGGGATGTGCATCATGGAAACGGCACACAGCACGCCTTTGAAGAAGATGCAAACGTGTATTATACAAGTCTTCATCAATATCCGTTTTATCCCGGAAGCGGTCATGAGTCGGAGCGTGGTCAAAAAGAAGGGCTAGGGACAACGCTGAATATCCCGATGGATGCCGGAGCGGGAGACACGGAATATAAAGACGCTTTTGAAAAAAAAGTACTGCCGGCCATCGGAAAATTTCATCCGGATATCGTTTTAATTTCTGCCGGATTTGACGCCCATAGAGACGATCCGTTAGCGGAAATTTGTCTTTCGACAGATATGTTTGGATGGATGACGAGTAGGATATGTCAGAAGGCCGAAGAGCTCTGTGAGGGACGTATTCTGTCTGTCTTAGAAGGCGGGTACAATCTGGACATTTTGGGTGCGTGCGTAAGCGCTCACGTTAACATGCTGCAGAACCGTTCATAAGGACGCATGTCCGGCAAGGTTTTCAATCAATAGCTCAAGAGCCGTCACGACTCTTGAGAGTTGTTCATAATCGATTTTGTCCGTCGTGTCATCGGCCGAATGATAAAACGGATAACGATAAGGCGCCGTATCTGTGAGCATCACCGCGGGATATCCTTCTTGCCAAAAGGCCCAATGATCAGACCATCCCACCCCGGGAATGAATGAAAAGGCCGCCACCCCCTCGGTAGGAATTTTACCGTGCGTGCGTAAATGCTTCACAAGGCCGGAAATCAGAGAACGATTTTTAAGTTGACCAACCACGGCTAAAAAATTCCCTGTATCAGGGTAAAAGAATCCGAAAGGAAACGGATACTGCTGGCTTCCGGGGTTCTCGGAATAATAACCGATAGTTTCAATCGAGAGCATTACGATGATACGATCTTTGTTCTCACGGCAACGCCGCGCATAGTTCCAGCTTCCCATCTGTTTTGTTTGGAAGGCAGGGGGTTCTTCATTGGCAAAGAGCACAAAACGTACGGTTTTCGTCAGGGGTTTATGGGCTAATCGTTTGGCTAACGCGAGAACGGCAACGACACCGCTGCCGTTATCATTCGCACCCGGACTACCTAAAACAGAATCGTAATGGGCGCCCACGATAATGATGTCTTGATCCTGAATGCCTGGTTTGTGCGCTTCAATGTTATAAAATTTTTGTCCGTCTATATCATAGGGAATTTTTTGTACGGCCAAACCGGTTTGATCAAGTGAATCAAACAAAAAGTCGCAAGCCCTGGTATAACTTTTCATGTGAAACGTGTTACGCTCGCCGATTTCAAAAGCGAGAATATTTAAATCCGCTTGCATGCTATCACGCAATAACAATTGATCTTGGGTTAAGGGAGCGAGAGCCCCGGAAGGACTTTTTCCCGGCATGCGGGTCATAAGATATAAAAGTCCGGCACATCCCAAAAAGACAAGAAATAACGCTATCAAAACATCCATAATAAATTTTCCTGATCGTTTTAAGTATAATTGATAATGCAATACTATGGTCTCCGACAATAGACTCTTATGACTCACCCATTTTTTGAATCTTCTTAAAGTGATCGAGGCAAAGAGGCTGAATGGACAAACGCATGCCTCGCCGTATGACAAGAAGATCTTTCAATTGCAACACGTGCTTTTTAAGCTCATGGAGAGA
>JADFSZ010000196.1 GCA_022560555.1 PVC group bacterium | reverse complement strand
ATCACCAATTGTAAATCAATTAATGTTAATATGTTAAGAGGATTTTAACCTCCCGTAACCTATCAGGACGATATCAAAATCACGGGACATTGTCAAAGAGTTATTTTAAGTGTCGATTTAAACCTCAGATCCCCTCTCAGGAAAGAATTTTGGTCATAATCTTCTTATAGGCCTCAACACCCGGCTGATCATACGGATTCACCCCAAGCAGTTCCCCTTCAAAAGCTGTCGCCATTTCAAAAAAGTATAACAACTCACCTAAGTGATAAGCGTTTAATACCGGCATCTCAATGGTAATACTCGAACGGTGAGCCTCGCGCAATGATTCGGCATTGGCATCGAGCGCCGCATGAAGAGCTTGACTCATGGATTTTCCCGAGAGCTGTGCCAACTTAGCATGCTCTTGAAATTGATCGGGAATAATAATCTCACTGTCCTTAAAATCTTTGATACGAATAAAAGTTAATAAACGTATGTTAGCGCCTTCTCTATGCTGTTGGGTTTGCGCGTGCATATCCGTTGTCCCAACAGCAGGGATGGGCGTACGTCCTTCATAAACGACTTCCCCCGCTTTATTTTTTTCTTTGCCAAGGCTTTCGGCCAGCAGCTGAACGTACCATTCTCCTAAAGATTTTAATGAGTTTGAATACGGCATGATAACGCTGATATTTTTCCCTTTTTTCTTATAAAGAATCGTGCAAAACACAGCATACATGAGTGCCGGATTCTTCTCAACATCGGGTATCTGACAGGCTTGGTCCATGGATTTAGCACCATCAAGCAGTTCCTGAATGGGGACTCCGGTCATTGCCGCTGTAATAAGTCCGACCTCAGAGAGCACACTGAAGCGGCCCCCAATTCCATGAGGGACGTTAAAAGATTCCATTTGGTTTTGGTTCACAATTGTTCTTAAAATTCCTTTATCAGGATCGGTAACAGCAATCACATGGTCCTTGAGGGTCAGATTGGATTTTTTAAGTCGATCCGCGACAACAAGAAATGCCGCTGAAGGCTCCGTCGTACCGCCGGATTTTGAAATCACAATGAATTTTGTTTTCTTAAGATCAATCACATCCAACAAACCTTTCAAATGACTGGGATCAAGATTATTCCCCGCAAAAAACAGTCGCGGATAACCGTTTCTGACACAGCTGTCTTCGTTATAATAAGGATGTCTCAAAGCTTCAAACAAAACTTTGTTTCCAAGATAAGATCCTCCGATACCAATGGCAACAACTGTGTCAAACCGGGATTTCGTCCTCTCCCCGATTGAAGACAGTTTTTCAATCAAAGCACTCTCTTGATAAGGTAGATTCATAAAAAGCGCGGGCTCCCCGTGTGAAAGAATATCGCCCTTTCGAACAGATTTTATGGCTTCAAACGCTTGATCTGCCAACAATGAGTACTCCTCAAGATCCCTCTTTTCAATTCCGTCATTGGCCCCAAGCGATTCGGCCATAGCAAACGTGGTGTCCAAATTAAATCCTGAATTTAATTTTATATTCATATAAGACTCCTCTGTTTACTTATATCCCAAAAAGGTCTGATACATTTTTTCTTAATCTTTCCGCCAATACATCCGGTTCTGTTCGGCTTGATACGGCCAAAGCATCAAAAACCAAGCGAACATACGCTGGTTCATTTCTTTTTCCGCGAAATTTTTGTGGTGCAAGATAAGGACAGTCTGTTTCCAGCAATATACGATCACGTGGAATATACTTTATAAGTTCGCGCAATAATTCATTTTTTGGATATGTCAAAGTTCCTCCGACAGACACATAAAAGTTTAAATCCATAACTTTCTTAACCATAGATGTATCTCCGGAAAAACAGTGAAACACTCCCGTTAATGTATCGGCGGCTTCTTGGGCTAAAACATCTACGACATCGTTGAAGGCTTCTCGATTATGAATCACAAGAGGCTTATTGATTTTGTTCGCAATACGAATAAATTCAACAAAACAATCCTTCTGACTTTTTTGATCAGAAATATTTCGATAATAGTCAAGCCCGACCTCTCCAACACCGACAACTTTATCTTGCTCCAAAAGCTCTGATATTTTTGTCCAATTATCTTTATCCTTCAAAAATTCGACTGATTCATGAGGGTGGCATCCGACAACAGCATAGATAGATTCAAATTGCTTGGATAATTCTATTGAACAAAGGGAAGTGGCAAGATCAGTCCCAATATTGATAATCTTCTCAATGCCAACGGAGGCAGCTCTTTCGATCACAACTTCTCGATCCTGATTAAATTCTTCAAAATTCAAATGAGCATGCGTATCGATTAATGTCAGCATAATTTATTCCCCAAACGCGTTCCGGATATGCTTTATTTGCGTATCGTCAGACGAGCCGCCCGTCAAAACTCCGACAACGTCAATCCTCAACGGGCCATGATTGAATCGTTTTTCCTTTAAGTAGTACTTCACGGCTCTTAACACTTGTTTTTGCTTTTGGACACCAATCGCTTCAAGGGGGCTCCCGTGTCGATCACTTTTGCGTGTTTTGACTTCAACAAAAACCAGCGTTTTGTGTTCTTTCGCGACAATATCAATCTCACCAAGCGGACACCAATAATTTCTCTCTAGAATCTTAAAGCCGGATTTTTCCAGATAATCACTTGCGAGGTTCTCTCCAAAGATACCCAGCATTTTTGAATTATGACTCATACGCACACTCGGATTTAAACTGAATTAGTTTTTTGATCGGCAAAAAAGATCGGCGATG
>JADFSZ010000195.1 GCA_022560555.1 PVC group bacterium | reverse complement strand
TATAGGCATATCAATTTTCAAACACAGAAGCTGGAGAATATTGACCCGTGAAAGACGGTAAATGGTAAATGGCAAACCGTTAATGACTAATGACGAAATCCAAATGACAAAGAAACTAAAATTTTAGACAGTCGGCCGTCAGAAGTGAACGATGAAAACAAGCGGGAAAAACTGAGAAATTACAAAAGAAACTTAGAGGTTTGAAATTTGTTAGATGATATTTTGACGAAACCCGGGCCGCATATTTCTTTTGAGTTCTATCCTCCGAAAGATGATGCCGGGTTAAATCGGATTTATGAAGCGATCGGGAATTTATCGCGCTTTGTTCCTGATTTTGTCAGTATCACCTGGGGAGCCGGCGGAAGCACCATCCGAAAATCACTTGAAATTGCGGATCATGTGACAAATCAAATCGGAGTTTTATGTATCGCTCATTTTACCGGACTTGGGATGAAAAAGAAGGATGTTGATGAGCTCTTAGGGGAATTAAAGAAAAGGCGGGTTAACAATATTTTAGTTCTTAGGGGCGACATTCCCCATAACATGGACCGAGAGGAAGCTTTTCATGATGGGTTCGAGTACGCGAGTGAGCTTGTTAAATACATCCGATCTAAACCCAAAAATGATAAAAAATATCTTGGGATTCTCGTCGCAGGTTGTCCGGAGGGACATCCCGAGGCGCCCACGCTAGAAAGCGATATGAATTATACGGCATCGAAAGTTAGAGAAGGTGCTCAGGGGATTGTTACTCAGCTGTTTTGGAAAAACGATTTTTTTTACCGGTTTACCGATGAAATGAAATCCCGTGATATTCATGTCCCGATTAGTGCCGGAATCATGATTATGACGAAAGCAAAGATGATCAAAAAAATTATTGAGTTGTCAAATTGCTTTGTCCCGGAGGAACTTAACCAGGCTATAAAAAAATACGAAAATGATGACGCATCCATGGAGGCCTATGGGATTGAGTATGCAACACGTCAAGTTCAGGATCTTCTTAATCACGGATTTAGGCGCTTTCATTTTTATACAATGAATAGAGCCAAACCGGTTGAGGCTATCATATTAAACTTAGCCGATTCTCTTTGTGAATGTCGTGGAGTTAATGTTTCATGAAATAAGGTGAAAACTATCCGGACTTGAATATATGGCGCTTGTAAAATGCAAAAAATGCGGTCTTGAGATTAGCCCAAAACTAAGAAAGTGTCCGGGTTGCGGAACCATCACAAAAACCCTGCCTCGGTTTTCACTAGCTCCGTTTTTTCTCGTGATTGGGATTATCGCGCTTATTGGATACACGCTTAGCCTAGGCTGGACAACGCAAATAAAGGATGTAAGCGAAAAAGCAGCCGAAGAAAAGATACGACAAACGGCCGACCAGATCATTGCCAAGAAAGTGTTTTTACCCAAGTATGTGATATATGACCGGCACTTTGCGGGCGAAGCCGATCAAGAAATGCTTTACTTAAAAATCATTGTTCTTGGGAAGTATACTAAGCGTGATGTACAGTCATTGTTGAAGCAGTTGTATTACGCGGATAGAGCGAAGCGGGGGTTTTATCAATTCCGCTATACGCGTAATATAGAAATACTTATTTATGCATCGAAGTATTACGCGGAGTCTCCTATGGAACAATGGCTTGGGAAATTGACATTTACCACAGGTGATGAGGGCCCGGAGATTTACGTAAATGAAATACAAGTTAAATATTTGAGCCAAGAAGATGACGTGCAATATGGGGTATCGAAAGATAGTCGTATACAACTTTGGCATCAAATTGTCCACATTGAGAAAAAAGCGGAAAAAGAAGCCGAAGAAGTTTATCCGCAGACCATAAATCTTGTCGGTATCCATCCGGAACTGAATGAAGTCTTGATGGAACGTTTCCAGTTTGAAGAAATGATCAAAGAAAAATACAAAGACGAGTTAGCCAGAGTACATAATTTGAAAAGGGAGCAAATCGATGAAATTGCCATCGAAGGTATTCAAAAAGATTGGCCGTACCCCAAGAATCATTAAGATTCAGAGGATATGCGGGGCTGTGTTTCTCATCTGGATGGCGGGGGCGTCTCCCCTATATGGTGAGCACTTTATTGCCGGAGAGGATTGGATCCAATTAGAACGTGTTAATCCGTCAGGGCAGCTTTATTATGTCGCGGGTTTGATTGAATCTGTGATTCAGTCAGATTACGAATACTACTACAATGAAATGCACCTTCCGGTTTCTTATGAACGTATTGTGATTTTGTTGAATGAATTCTACAAAGATTATCGGAATATTAAAATTCCCGTTTTTCATTCGATACGCGCGATTCGGATGCAAATAAGCGGTGAAGAGGACGAAGCCACAAATAATTTTATTTTGGAGTTGAGACGTTTGTCCATGACACTAGAGTAATTAATGATGCGCCCGTAGCTCAGCTGGATAGAGTTCCTGACTTCGAATCAGTAGGTCGCAGGTTCGACTCCTGCCGGGCGCATTTTTTTTGCAGGGCAGGATTCGAACCAAGACCGGTGGTTGCAGGGGAGGAGTCCCGAAGTGTCGGGACGACGAACCCGAGCGAACGGCGTGGATTTCCGATGAGCCAATTCCTCGAACGCCTAATGTTTAGAAGAGCCGAGCTCTTCTAAAATTATGCACAGGCTTATTGGGTTCCAGGCTTATGTTGAAACCATGCACGAGTTTACCCTGGGTCTGGAACTAAGAGCTTGTGTCAGATTTTTAAGAACCGGAGGTTATCGAAAATCTGACCTTA
>JADFSZ010000030.1 GCA_022560555.1 PVC group bacterium | reverse complement strand
ATCACAATCCGCGATTCTGGATTGACCCTGTTGCGAAAAGATACCAAGCAAGACACTGAATATTTTTTTCGTGCGTCGAGTCATTTCGATCACGGTGATTTCCAGTTGGTGCTGGGCGAATTTAACGACAATGCGCTTACTGTCGATCAAATATCCGCCGTAAAATCGGTGAGCCCACGGGTGACCTACCGGCAGAACCGCATGCGTGCCCTTGGTATAGCGGCGAACTGGGTGGGAGGTTCCTGGCTGTACTTTGGCGAGTTGGGGATGCACCTTGACCAGGCGGTGCGTCCCAATAGTGATGACTTCTTCCGTCAGCTAAACGGTTGGGATCAGAAGGATCAATTGTTGAGTGTATTGGGTATCGAATATAGCGGTTTCAGAAACCTGCTGCTCACTTTTGAAATAGATAGCATCCACACGCGAGATCACGACGCGTTTATGCAGGCTGATGAAGACCAGATCAGTTTTGGATCCAGGCTCTACTGGACGGCATTAAATGAGAGAATACAAGTACTGGCCGTTTGGAAGGAATTGGCTGACAACGCCGGTCGTGTTAGTCGAATATCAGTTGATTATAACTGGTCAGATAGTCTCGACCTTGGTCTGATGTGGGTGGACTATCACAGCGATGATAACTCCATGTTTTATGAATTTAGAAACAGCTTTAAAGGGCGTTCATTTTGTGATCGGAACCACACAGCGAAAGCGAAAGCGCCGGGACCAAAGGCTCTCGTATGCCCCGCATGAACTCCCTACTGTGCTAAAAAAACTTTCCAGCGATTCAATCATTGCTCTTGTCTTCGGCAGAGAAACAAACGGACTTTTAAGAAACGAACTAGCCATGTGCCACGCGATTACCGCGATCCCGCAATTCACAAAACATCCTTCGTGCAACCTCTCTCACGCGGTGATGATCTATTGTTATGAGCTGTCCCGTTCGCTTCATACGATGGATCAAACATATACGTTAAAAACCGCCGATTTTACCGAAATTCAAATGATGCATGAACATTTTGATAAAATCTTCCGGGAACTGCCTTTTTATAATGAACATTTGCGCGAAGAATTTTCTTTTAGTATGAAGCGTATTCTCAACAAAATCCCCTTGGAAAGCCGCGATGTGGCCGCGTTTCATAGTTTTCTGAATCTTATTGAAAAAACATTTTATCCTGTTCATCCCAAAGAGATCTCTCAAGATTCTTCCCGCCGGCGTGCCGCATTGACCAAATCATGAACATATCGGATGGGTTCCGGAATCCGGTACTTCACACATAAACTGAGAATGATTTTTTTTGCTGTTGAAATATCCATAAGATGTCCCGGTGAGACAAAAAGCGGCTTTACGCCGGAACGTGTCCTAAGCACAGCGCCCACCGTCCGGAACCCTATTTTGAGTGGAGATGAAGATCCTTTTGTCATGTCGGGGTCTACAAATTCTCCTATGAGACGACTCTTGGCACATCCGATCGTGGGACAATTCATCCAAAGGCCCACGTGACAAGCCAGCCCAAAAAATCGGGGATGAGCGAGGCCCTGTCCATCCAAGATAATGCAATCCGACTGAATTTTTATATGTTTAAACGCTTCTAATACAGCCGGGGTTTCCCTGAAGGACAGATATCCGGGGACGTATGGAAATGTTATTTTGACTTTTGCGGTCGCTTTATCTAAAAGCCTTAAGTCCGGGTAGCTAAAGACAGCCACCCCCGCATAGAGATCTTCGGCATGTCTCGAGAAGGACACATCACACGCGGCAATACGGCGGATCGGCCCCTTGGGAGGCGTCAAGATCACAAGAGATCTGTGATTTGCTTGTAAGTCTTTGGCTTCTCTGGTAGTTAGATCCCACACATGGTGATATTTTTTTGTTGAAACCATTTGGAGATTTCCTTTGTCTAAATTAAATAGAAGCTATAGGGGACGGGCAGAATGGCTCCGTTTTAATGAGAAAATTTCTCCTTGAGGCCATTTTTCAGCACGATTTGGGCTGGCATGGGCCTTGCTCTATAAGGCCCATGAAGCACACACACACACAAAATCGAACAAGGAGATTCATCATGAAAAAGTTACTTGCAGTTATCGTTTTGGCCGTTTTTCTTCTTTCGAGTTCCACCGCTTATGCCGGAGATGCATGGCCTTGGGTTCTCGGCGGATTGGCAGGATTTGCTTTATTGTCCACAGCCGCTCATTCATCTCACCATGGCCACCACGCAACATACACATCGCACGCGTATCATCATGCACCGGTGCACACGGTTGTTTATGACTATCCGTCCACCCGGGTGTGGGTTCCGGGGTTTTATGATGCGTATGGCATTTATCACAGCGGTTATTACACGACAAGTACGTATTACACTTCTTATTAATACCCTATGCTGTCGGCATATCTCCAACCACCGGGCCGTGCTTAACGCACGGCCTTTTTTGAAAATCCCAATAATCACAGCCGTTTATTAATACAATGGACATTTTTCACACACGTCAGCTACCTCGTTTTTGATTTTTTCTCGAAATTGGGTATATTTTGCATTGTTCCAAATGTTTTTAAAATCATCCGTAAAGATATTCCCAACACTCATCCCAAGTTCCGGCAAAGCATAGCAGCAAGGGCATGCAGACCCATCAACCGAGATATACGTTTTTTCCCACGCCCATGTACATTTCATTCTGCTTTTTTTCGGCCCACGGATGCGAGGGTCCACCTCTCGTGAATCCATGTGAATTGTCAACGCTTTCGCCTTCTCTGTTTTGATGGCGGCTTGTAATTTTTTAAAATCTTCTTCTGAAACCGCCCACTCCTTTTCATTTGAGGAAAGCCCTCCATGGCATCCTTTAATGCTCAACCAATCAACGCCGGCTTCCACAGCAATATCAATAACAGAACTTATTTCATTGACATTGCTTGGCATGGCTACAAACATTATTCCAACGGAAGGATTTCTTGCTTTTAGCTCTTTTTTTGCTTTTATCAATCCTTTCAGATTGCTCATAATTTTATTTAAATCTGCGCCCTTTCGTATCCTTTTAAATTCTTCCGGGGTTCCCGCATCTAACGAAACAATAATCCAATTTAGGCCTGAGCGCAAAATCCATTCGCAGTTACCTGACGAAAGAAGAGTTCCGTTGGTATAAAATCCCGTTTCCATTCCTCTACGAACCGCCTCCGAGACGATCCTAGGAAGATCCGGGTTTAGCATTGGCTCACCTACGCCTTGCAAAGATACCGATGTTGCTTTAGGAAATTTATCCAAGACATTCGCAAATTCCTGATGAGTCATAAATGCTTTTCTGCCATCCGAGAATACGCCGTCCTTTCCGTGTGGACACATGACACATTTTAGGTTACAGCTAGCGGTTGTTTCAATTTGAATAATCTTCGGCTGGCCAAAAGCATGCCGGCCTCTCACAAGCTGTGAAAAACGCAGCCCGGCTCTATTAAAAACATCTTTTTTTTTCAAATAGCCTCTTAAAGAATGAAATGATCTCATATGTTTCCTTTTACAAAAACCCTAGAGCGTTCCCGCCCAACGGATGGCGTCTTTTCCGTGTTTTCGCCGCACCGCATCCAAAGCTTTGTGACGGCGCTCTTTGTTTTTTTCGTCTGCTTGATCGAGAAAATCCATTTGCGGACTTCCTTCACTAAAATGACTCATACGTAATCCGATCAAGCGAACATTTTTTGTTTTTGTTTTTTTAAAATCTTCCCACAGTTTTTCGGCCGCATCCAAGATCACGTCAAAAAACTGTGTGGGCTCCTTTAACGTCGATGCCCGGGTAAATGTCTCAAACCCGGTAAGACGGATTTTGAGCGTCACTGTTTTTCCTTTTAAGCCCTGGTCTCTAACACGGCTCGAAACTTTGTCCGCAAGTTTTCTGATTGTTGATAAAATCTCATCTTCATCCGACACATCTACATCAAATGTAACTTCATTTCCGATCGACTTGACTTCGTCTGAAGTTTCGACCTCCCTATCGTCGATCCCGTTCGCCAATTCCCAAAAATGTTTTCCGGCACTGCCGATCATGCGCTCTAAAAAATCCGTTTTTTGTTTCGCGATGTCTCCGATGGTATTGAGTCCGTATTTTCGAAATATTTTTTCGCCCTTTGGCCCAAGCCCCCAGAGTTTTCGGATGTCCAGGGGGGCTAAAAATTCTTTACTGCCGCCTGAAGTCACCTCAACGAATCCATCGGGTTTATCCAAGTCACTCGCGATTTTCGCGACCATTTTTATGGGAGCAAGTCCGACGGAGGCCGTCAGACAAGTTTCCTTTATAATTGCTTCCTTAATTTTGCGACACGTCTCTTGGGGAGAACCAAATATGTTATAGGTGTGCGTAATATCGAGAAAAGCCTCATCTATGCTGATGGGTTCAACATCCGGCGTAAAACGCTCAAAAATTTCAAATATTTTATCAGATTCTTCGTTGTATCGTTTGAAATTGACGGGAAGATATATCGCGTGAGGACACAACTGATAAGCTTTTGTGATCGGCATTGCGGAATGAATGCCGAATCGGCGGGCTTCATACGAACACGTTGACACAACCCCGCGGCCCAGTCCGTCTTTAGGATTGGCGCCAACCACAACGGGTCGGCCCCGATATTCAGGATGATCTTTTTGCTCGACCGCGGCAAAAAATGCGTCCATATCGACATGCACAATATACCGCGCCTTTTTCCCGGAGGAAAGCATCAAAGATCTCATAAATTGAGTATGGTTATAGGTTCGCCTTCTTCGTCAAAAAGCTTTGTGGAAACTAAATCATCATCTTTATATGTTTTTTCATATTTCACTTTACCATTTTTATAATACTCAATTTGAAGACCATCTTTTTCGTTCTCATGGTACATCGTTTCGGTTTTTAATTTCCCGTTTAGATAGTACTCCCGCGTAAGGCCATCTTGTGCGCCCAAAAGATACATCCGCTCCCGCACCACATGCCCAAAGGAAGAATAATACCGGCTCGGTCCATCAAGGGTTCCGTTTTTATAGCTCCACTCGTATTTGGGCCGGCGGCCGTCATAAAGTTCCCGGCTTACTCCGTCCAAATGCCCGGATTTGTAAAGCCATTCATATTTTATGGTCCCGTTTTTTGAATATTCTTTGTAAATGCCGTCTAGGATTTCTCCGGATACAGTTTTTTGTTTTCCCGGAGCGACTGTTTCTCGAGCGATCTCTTCACCGTCCGAAAGGAAAAGAATCGTTTTGCTTTTGTTATCTTTTTCCACTTTCCGGATGAGCTCTGCCGAGACATGCGGGGGGATCATTAAAAGAAATATGAATATAATAAGCAGATATCGCATAAGGCAAGGATTTCTTCGTTTATGTACGTTCCAGGAGTTCTATCTTGTATCCATTGGGATCTTCAATAAAAGCTAGCACTGTGCGCCCGTGCTTCATAGGGCCGGGGGCTCTTATCACATTGACCCCGTCACGTTTCATCTGTTCGCATGTGCTATAAATATTATTCACGCCAATCGCGATATGCCCATAAGCCGAACCCAGGTTGTATTGATGTACGTCCCAATTGTAAGTGAGTTCTAAAACGGTTTCCTCCCCTTCACTTTTGTATCCCAAAAAGGCCAGGGTGAATTTCCCTTCCGGATAATCATTTTTGCGCAAGAGTTTCATGCCGAGATGCTTTGTATAAAATTCTATTGATTCATCAAGATTTTTCACACGCAGCATGATATGCAACAATCTCATGTCTTATCCTCCTCTTAAGTTCTAACGTCATAATCCATGCGTAAGACAACGTATTTCATGGATATCTATAAGATTTGTCAAGGCGTTGTTTATAGTATCCCATGTTCTTTTTCATACTCGGTGATTTTTTCTTCGTGTTCGAGAGTCAGCCCGATAGGATCAAGTCCGTTGACAAGGCAGTGTTTGCGAAAGGAATCAATATCAAAAGAGATTGTTTTGCCATCAGGTTTTTTAATCCGCTGATTTGGTAAATCAATAGATAGCCTAAAGTCTTCTATCTGTCTGACATTTTTGAAAAGCTCTTCAATCAGAGGATAATCCAGGACAATGGGAAGAATCCCGTTATTAAAGCAATTGTTATAGAAAATATCCGCGAAGGACGGCGCCAAGAGACATTTAATGCCATAATCATCCAAGGCCCAGGGGGCGTGCTCCCGGGAAGATCCGCATCCAAAATTCTCCTTCGCGAGAAGGATGGAAGCTTCCTTGTAGCGGGGGTGATTCATTTCAAAATCCGGATTGAGTTTGCCGTTGGGTAAATATCTCCAGTCGTAAAACAAAAATTTTCCGAACCCTGTCTTTTCAATCCGCTTTAAAAACTGTTTCGGGATAATTTGATCCGTATCCACATTCAAGTCTTCAAGCGGAGCCACAATTCCTTCTAAAGTTGTAAAGGACCGCATCGTCAAATCTCCGATTTGTTCACGTGTGTCTTTTTAACTATTTGTACTTCCATTCCCGGATATCGACAAAGCTTCCTTTAATCGCCGCGGCCGCGGCCATCACGGGACTCACGAGATGCGTGCGGCCCCCCTTGCCTTGTCGTCCTTCAAAATTTCTATTAGACGTTGATGCGCATCTTTCCTCGGCTCTCAACTGATCCGGATTCATCCCAAGACACATCGAGCAGCCCGATTCTCTCCAATCAAATCCGGCCTCTTTAAATATTTTATCAAGTCCCTCTTCTTCCGCCATTTTTTTTACAGATTGACTTCCGGGAACCACCATGGCATTTACAGTACTATGTGTTTTGTACCCTTTGACAACTTTACTCGCTTCACGCAAATCGCTCATCCGGCTATTCGTGCATGAACCGATAAAGACTCGATCCACTTTTAATCCTTTTAAAGGCATATTTTCATTCAGACCCATATATTGGAGCGCTTTTTTGACCGCTTTCCGTTTGTTTGGATCTTTAATACGGCTAAGATCCGGTGTCGATCCATTAATGCTTGTGACCTGCTCGGGAGTTGTCCCCCAAGTGATTTGCGGCTCAAGTTGGTCGACAAACAATTCCATTGTTTTATCATAGACCGCGCCTTCGTCTGAGGCGAAGTTTTTCCATTTTGATGTTAGCTTTTCCCATGTCTCGTCTTGAGGAATATACTTTCTCTCTTTCAGATAGTCGCACGTTTTGTCATCCGGAGAAATGAGGCCGGCACGCGCGCCGGCTTCGATCGACATGTTGCACACCGTCATTCTTTCTTCCAAATTAAAGTCACGAATCACTTCTCCTGTGTATTCAACAACATATCCCGTGGCTCCGGCTGTTCCGATTTTTCCGATAACGGCAAGGATCACATCTTTAGCCGTAACCCCCGATGGACGTTTTCCGTTAATACGGATTTCAAACGTTTTTGATTTTTTTTGAGTCAATGTCTGAGTCGCAAGCACATGTTCAACTTCACTTGTTCCGATGCCGAACGCAAGCGCCCCAAAGGCCCCGTGTGTTGATGTGTGAGAATCCCCGCAAACGATGGTTGCCCCCGGATGTGTGATGCCAAGCTCGGGTCCTATGATATGAACAATCCCGCTTTGTATCGTATCCATATCAAACAATGTGACGTCAAATTCATGGCAGTTATTTCTGAGCGTCTCGATTTGCTTTTTCGATAAAACGTCTTTGATCGGGGCGCTCCTGTCCGAAGTCGGAACATTGTGATCCATGGTGGCAAATGTTTTTTGAGGCCTTCGAACAGAACGTTTGCTTAGACGTAGGCTCTCGAAGGCTTGTGGGGAGGTCACTTCATGAACAAAATGAGTATCGATGTAGATAATGGCATCGCGCCCCGGTTCTTCATAAACAAGATGCATATCCCAGATTTTTTCATAAATATTCTTTTTCAGAGCCATATTGCCATTTCCTTTGATTTTTGTTCCGGTTCCACCGAGAGCGCCACAGACGTTCTATCAAAGCGGCCTTTAGCATATGCGAAATTGGGTGATTTTGTCAAGTCAATCCTATCATCTATAACTCGCAACATCAATATTATTAATAAGAACGGCTTAAAATGCTTTTAATAATTAACTTAAGGCTGTATTGTTCGTACTCCAATGTCCGAAGGATACAATCAAATGTTGACTTTTCAAGAGCTTTGATTTATCCTTTATCCTCTTCGGTTTGTATCGAATTATCCGTTACGGCCGGTCATTTTGCATATTTAATATATAAATACAGTTCATGCCATGCTAAGAAACTAGAAGAAACCCATAACGCAATGTAAGCAAGCTAAACACATCATGAAAATGACGCCTATTGGTATAAGTGATATCGCGATCTATCTTCCGAAACCTTGCATCAGCCTTGAAGCCATTGTTCGGAAGCGGGAAAACGGGAAAACGGATCCTCGGGTTGCAAAAACAATCCGTCGCGCGATGGAATACACAGGACAAGAGTCCATGCGTTTTCCCGACACGTGGGAAGACACGGTCACCATGGGCGCTGAAGCCATGGCGAAATTGATTCGTTCGAACCCGGACGCAAATTTATCCGGACTTCGATATATCGCTGTCGGCACTGAAACAACGATAGATTTTTCAAAACCCATTGCCGCCTACATTGAAGGTCTCCTTCAGCGCGCCGGATTCAAAATCCCTCAATCCATTTCTACCTACCAAATACAACATGCATGTGCCGGAGGAACCATTTCTCTTGTCGGTGTTGGGGCCATGCTCTCTATGAACAACAACAATTTTAATGAAAACGGTATTGTTGTCTGCACCGATGTTGCTAAATACGAGCCTTCGACAACGGCCGAAATCACTCAAGGGGCAGGGGCCGTGGCTATGCTGGTTGAAAAAAATCCAAAGTTGATTGAACTAGATCTTTCCACCGTCGGATACAGTTCGAGAGATGTGGATGATTTTTTTCGTCCTATTGGTTCTGATACGGCCAAAGTGAAGGGTCGTTTTTCCCTTCGTTGTTATATCGAGGGCCTTGAGGCGGCACTCAAAGATCATAGCCTTCGAAGAAAATTAGACCCCAAAGAGGTTTTAGAATCAACCGACCTTTTTGTTCTCCATGTTCCCTACAAAAGTTTGCCCATGGAAGCCATGCGACATCTTTTACATAAAATTCTCGGACTGAGCAAACAAGAAGCGACTGATTTCCTTGATCGTCGGGGATTCCAGGCTCTCATCCAGCCGGCTTCCAAAAGCGGGAATCTTTATTCCGGCGCCTTGTTTATGCCTTTAGCTTTTCTTCTCAAAGATCGTTATAAAGAGCTGGGCTCGGATATTATCGGAAAAAAGGTTCTTTTGGCATCCTATGGATCCGGGAACACCATGCTCGTGGTGTCCGGAAAAGTGGCTCCAAAAGCGCCCGAGGTCATTGAAAAATGGGATCTTGAAGGACTTCTTGCCAACGGAAATGAAGCATCATTCACCGATTATGAGCAATGGCTTTCCACTGATCGGTTTAACCGTTCAACGTATTTACCACTTCTTCAGTCCGCCATCCCTTCCGTGAGCTCAGGGTCATTTTATTTAAATGGGATTAGAGAGGATGGTTACCGTGAGTACCTCTTCCGCGAATAAAAATCTCAATTCGTCCGGAACTTCGGATCAACTTGACATCTCGGATCGCAAACAAAGTCATTTGGATATTTGTCATACGGATGCTGCCTCCATTCAATCAGGGATTGTGAGTGGTTTTGAGGGGGTTCATTTTATCCATGATGCGTTGCCCGAATTAAGCATGGAAGATATTGATAGTTCTTGCGAGTTTTTAGGTCAGCGTGTATCGTTGCCGCTTTTTATTTCATGCATGACGGGCGGATCTGCTCAAGGAATGACGGCTAACCGTAAATTAGCCGAAGCGGCAGAAGCAAAAAATATTCCTGTTGGATTAGGTTCCATTCGTGTTCTGTTAGAACAAGAAAATTTATTTGAACATTTTCATATTAAGCCTTACGCGCCCCATGTTCCCATACTGGCAAATATCGGCGCTGTACAAGTGCGCGGTGATGACAACACAAAACTCTATAAATTATTAGAGAAGCTTCAAGCCCACGCGCTGGTCATTCATCTTAATCCCGGACAAGAACTTTTTCAGCCCGGCGGCGACACCGATTTTCGAGGTTTGCTTGGGGCTATCCAACAAACCGTGAAGACATGTCCCCTCCCGGTCATTGTCAAAGAAACAGGTTTTGGCATTCGTCCCCATCAGATTAAAACGCTCCTCAACATGGGGGTCAAATATGTTGATATTGCCGGCGCCGGAGGAACGAATTGGGTTCTTGTCGAAGCTCAGCGTCTTAACAAAAACGAGGAACAATTGGCAAACGAGTTTACGGACTGGGGGCTTCCGACGGCGTATGTGTTGGATAGTGTCGGGTCCATGTCGGGCCGCGTTTTGGCATCCGGCGGCTTAAAGTCCGGAATGGATCTCATGAAATCCATCGCTCTGGGCTCGAAGATGGGAGGGCTAGCCGGCATATTCATCCGCGACGTGTTGTCCGGCGGCGTTGAAGCTGTGATACGGCGTATTGAAGGGATTGAAAAAGTGATTCGTTCTGTTATGCTTCTGACGTCTTCTAAAACATTAAAAGATGTGACGGCCGACAAGATCTGGCGTGAGACAAGTTTTATATCCAATGTGGAACAAATAAAAAAAGCGGAAGGAATGTAAATCTAATTACCATTTACCGAACTTATGAATAACGGTTTCCCAAAAAATTTTAGAAAAATGCCGATCCAGGAAAGACGAGATCATCTGAAAAGCGCATTTCATTTAACAGAAAAAGAAATGGAAGCGATTGACGGCAAAAACTCTTACCTGGAAGTGACGGACGTGATGATTGAATCCGGAATCGGCCTTTTTCCGGTTCCCCTCGGATTGGCCACCGGGTTTCTCATTGACCAGAGAGAATATTCTGTTCCGATGGCAACAGAAGAACCCTCGGTTATCGCGGCCGCATCCCACGGCGCCCGTATCGTTGCGGCCGGAGGCGGATTTCACACATGGGCCACAGATCCGGTTATGACGGCCCAATTGTACATTGAAGGTGTTCCTGCCGGCGAGGAAGAAAAAATTTATCTCGCCTCCGTGGAAATCGGAAATGAATTGGATAAATCCATGCCGTCGATGAAGGCGCGCGGCGGCGGATATCGAGGCCTTGAAGTCACACGGCTTCCCGTCACAGGGCTTGTGAACGTGAACATTGATATTGATGTGCGCGACGCCATGGGAGCTAACGTTGTTAATACCGCGGCTGAAAAAATCCGCTCTATGATTGAAAAGATCAGCGGAGGGAAAATCCTCATGTCGATTTTAACGAATACGGCTCCGCACCGTCGGGCCGGCGCAAGTTTTCGCGTTCCTTTTCGGTTTTTACGCTATAAAGATTTTCTCGGCAGCGAGATTTCCTCCAAAATTGAGCTGGCATCTCACCTAGCGCTCGAAGCCCCTTCCCGTGCCGTTACTCATAATAAGGGAATCATGAACGGCATTGTCGCTTTGACACTAGCCACCGGCAATGATACCCGTGCCGTTGAGTCGGCCGCTCATCATTATGCGTCCATAAGCGGAGCTTATAAAGCGCTTTCCCGTTTTGAAGTCAAAGACGGGAATTTGGAAGGCTCTTTGGAAATTCCTCTTCCTTTAGGAACTGTCGGCGGCGCGGTTACCATGCATCCCGGGTGTCAAACCTCCATGAAAATTCTCGGCAATCCTGACGCGCAGATTTTATGCCGCATCGCGGCAGCATTGGGCCTGGCGCAAAATCTAGCAGCCTTGTTGGCCCTTGTTTCTGAAGGGATTCAGCAAGGGCACATGAAACTGCACGCGTCCCGTATCGCGTATATGGTTGGCGCGCGCGGAAAAGAAATCAAAGTACTTGTGAAGAAGATGTGGGAGTCCGGAACCCTCGCGGCCAAAGCCGCGACAAAACTTCTCGATGATATCCGGGGCAAAGAATGACACATGGAACTTCACAGGAAAATATAACTGTCCAGGCTTCCCCAAATCTCGCTCTTATAAAATACTGGGGGAAAAGCGACGTTGAGAAAAATCTTCCCGCGACCCCAAGCATCGGCATTACCCTCAAAAATCTTACGACCACAACAACGGTGGCTCGATCCGAAAAAGATTCCGTTGTTGTTAACGATATTCCGGTGGACATTGAACGTTTCACTCCATTTTTTGATTCTCTTCGAGAATATTTTGACTCAAAAGACTGTTTTTCCTGTTACAGCCGTAACAACTTTCCCACATCCGCCGGGCTTGCGAGTTCATCATCGGGTTTCGCAGCTTTGGCTTTTGGCGCTGGTAAATTACTGGATCCGGGGGTCAGCCTTGATATTATTTCAGGGTTAGCGCGTATCGGCTCCGCCTCCGCGGCACGTGCTGTATTTGGAGGGTTTGTTTCGTTCCCATCGCATGCGGAGCATGCGGACAAGATTCACGAAGAACATTTTTGGCCGGAACTTCGCATTGTTGTTGTTGAGATAAGCAAGACGGCAAAAACCATTTCGTCACGCGGGGCGATGGAACGCGCGCGCCTCACAAGCCCTTTTTACCGAGAGTGGTGTCTTGATTCTGAAAAAATCTTTCCGAAAGCGTTAAGCGCCTTGGCCAACAAGGATCTTGAGAGCCTTGGGCCTTTTATCCGTTCAAGCTATTTAAAAATGTTCGCAACCATGTTTTCGTCGGAGCCCCCGATTCTTTACTGGAAGCCCGAAAGCCTTGTGGCCATTCGCTGCTGCGAAGAAATGCGCCTAAAGAGTATTGGTGCATGGGAAACCATGGACGCGGGCGCTCAAGTGAAGATTTTCTGCCTTGAAAAAGATGTGTCCAAAATCACGCAGGTGATCAAAGAAGCTTTACCCCATGTCGGGATTTTGATCAGTGAGCCCGGGCCCGGGCCAAAAGAAATTCTTCAAAAGACGGTATAATTATT
>JADFSZ010000029.1 GCA_022560555.1 PVC group bacterium | reverse complement strand
CATGATCCGTCCCCACCGGGTGAGCGATTTTTTGGCAATTGATCGGGTTCGATCTAAATCGTTTAATTGTTTTGTCACTTCTTTTTTAACATTCGCAGCAAGATGTTTGGAGTTGGTAATCAAAATGCTTGATGCCATCGGATCATGCTCCGCTTGCGCCAAGAGATCACTCGCGATAAAATCGGCTCGTCCCTTCGAACCGGATACAATCACAATTTCACTCGGCCCGGCCAGCATATCAATATCCACAATCCCGTAGACGGCCTTTTTTGCTAACGTCACCCAACGATTTCCCGGGCCAACAATTTTATCGACTCTCGGTATCGTTTGAGTCCCAAAGGCCATCGCCGCGATCGCTTGAGCGCCTCCGACTGAAAACACATCACGGATTCCTAACATCTTCAACGCAGCCAGGATAATGGGATTCACGCGGCCTTTGTAAGCGGGAGGACTCGTAACAATAATCTTTTTAACCCCGGCCGCCTGGGCGGGAATTACCGTCATAAATACGCTTGATACCAAAGGGGCAAGACCCCCGGGGATGTAGATACCAACGCTGGACACAGCCGTGATTCTCTCGCCTAAGCGGCAGTGCCCCATTTTTTTTATCCATGATTTTTTTCGTTCAATCTTGTGAAACGCGCGCACATTTTTGATGACTCGTTGAAATAGCATGCGATGCGCCCGGCTCAGTGATCGATAGGCTCGATCGATTTCCTTTGGGGGCACTCGAAGATTTTTCTGTGTAACAGAATCAAATTTTTTCGAATATTTTTTGACCGCACGATCCCCATTCCGACGCACATCCGTAATAATCGTTTTCACTATACTTTCATTTTTTTTATTAAGAAAATCTCCGCGCGAAGCTAAACGGTCAATTTCTTTATGCGCTGAAGCTAAACTGCGGATTATTTTTATGGGCATAATACAATCGCCTTTTTATTTTGTATTTTTTATGATTGACTTCGCGTTGGATACAACATGTTCTAAGCGGCTCACATCCGGCACACCCGCTTGGGCCAATTCCGGCTTTCCTCCGCCGCTTCCACCGGCCTCTTTGGCTAAAGCGGCTACAATTCTACCTGCATGATACCCTGTTTTCAAACAATCTTTTGAAACCCCGACGAGCAATACGCCTTTGGAGGCAATTTCTGCCCCCAAAACAAAAATGCCTGATTTTAATTTTTTCTTAATGGCATCCATCATGAGTCTCAACTGGGGCACATCACTCACAGTCACTTGAGAAGCGACACATTGAACTGAGTTCACCTTAAACACATCATGACAAATATCTTCAGCCGTTTTTTTAACGAGATTTTTTCCCTCCTTGGCCAGATTCTTTTCTCTCTCTTTTAGGGCTTGTTGAGCCTCGAATAAACTTTTTGGAACTTCCTGAGAAACAAGTTTTATACTGGCGATGAGATCTGAAATCTTCTTTTTCTCAGAGTTAACTTTTTCTTGTCGGTATTCTGCGATATTTCCTAAATAGTTTTTTTTAGGTTCAATTTTAAACACGAGGTTTACCGATATATCTTCATAAACCGGGATTTCAAGATCTTTTGCCAATTCATGAACTTTCTCCTTTTTTCTTTTCAAGTCATCTTCGGCCGCTTTACCCGCTATGGCCTCAATGCGCCGGATTCCGGCCGCCACAGATTTCTCAGAAACAATTCTAAACTGTCCGATCTCATTTGCATGGGCTACATGTGTTCCCCCGCACAGTTCTTTGCTGAATTCACCGATGCTGATCATTCGAACTTTTTCGGCATATTTTTCGCCAAAAAGCGCCATAGCCCCCAAAGCTTTGGCTTCTTTTAGGAGAAGATTTTTTTCCGTTACGGTGTCATCTTTTTTAATAAGTTCGTTCACACGCCTCTCAACTTTTGTAATCTGCTCAGCACTTAAGGCTTCAAAATGACTAAAATCAAAACGCAGGCGTTCATCTCCGACATAAGAACCCGCTTGCTTGATATTTTTATCAATACACTCTTGCAGAACCGCTTGCAAGATATGTGTCACCGTATGATGGGACATAATTTTTGCTCGTCGCTCTTTGTTCACGATAGCTTTTACAGTATCCCCTTTTTTAAAAGACCCACCTCGCACATTTCCTGTATGAAGTATTATTTTGTCTCCCACACGGCGTGTACCCAAGACAAAGAACTCGCCTTGCGTCATTTTAATGTGTCCCGTGTCACCAATTTGGCCGCCCCCCTTAGGATAAAACGGTGTTTCTTCAAGAATCATATCGACATCGACTGAAGGGATAGGTCTCGTCTTATTTTCTGGTATATCCGGAGCTTGAACTTCATCAACAACTTGACCGTCTTTAACAAGAGCTAAGATTTTTGTTTCAATGACTAATCCTTTATCCCGAATAAACTCATTGACGGGCAATTCTTTGGCAAGGGCCTTAAATACTTCATCTTGTTGTGCATTTTTATCGCCCTGCCAACCGGCCCGTGCGCGCTCTTTTTGCGCGTCCATCAACCTTTGAAAACCTTTCTCGTCCATGACAAAACCTTCATCAGCTGTAATATCCTTAATCAAATCTACAGGAAAACCAAGAGTGTCATACAAATAAAATATTTTGTCACCCGGTAGAACTTTTTGTTTTTGTGAGCGTAGTTCAGCGATGAGAGACTCCAAGACTTCCAATCCTGCACTGAGTACTAACGCAAAACTATTTTCTTCTGCCCGGATAACTTTTTTCACATGCTCTTCGGTTTCCTTCAAATGCGGATATGCCTCCGACATTTGTTTCACGACACCTTGAACGAGATCCACTAAAAGGCACTCCGTGATTCCCAACATTCTCGCATGGCGTAGAGCCCGCCTCAAAATCCTGCGTATCACATATCCCCGCCCCTCATTGGAAGGAATAATGTTCTCTGATATAGTAAAAACAAGTGTACGGATATGATCGGCAATCACATGCACGGACACTTTATGGCGTTCATTATCCGGATACTGAATGTCCTTTGGGCAATGTTTGAGAATTTCTTTGACGATGGGGCGAAAAAGATCTGTCTCGTAATTATTTTCGACCCCCTGCAAGATCGTTGCTAGACGCTCCAACCCTAATCCTGTGTCAATCCCCCGCCTCTGCAAGGGGCCCCTTGTACCGGACTCATCTTGGAAATATTGCGGAAAAACAATATTCCAAAATTCCAAATAGCGTTCACAATCACACCCTACCGCACAAGAGCTCTTAGAACAACCTTTGCCGGGCCCAAGATCAATGTACATCTCCGAACAGGGTCCACAGGCTCCCGCGTTCCCGGCAGGACCCCAGAAATTATCTTCTATACCAAGTCGAACAATACGTGATTCATTAATATATTTTCTCCAGATCTTATCAGCTTCTTCATCGGCCTCGAAAATCGATACCCATAATTTTTCTTTCGGAATTTCTAAAACATTCACAACAAATTCCCAGGCCCATTGGATGGCTTCTTTTTTAAAATAGTCCCCGAACGAAAAATTGCCCAGCATTTCAAAAAATGTGTGATGCCGTAAGGTTTTACCCACATTTTCCAAATCACTCCCTTTCCCTCCGGCCCTCAAACATTTTTGAATAGATACCGCTCGCTTATAAGGAAGCTCCCCCCCGGCCCACAAAGGCTTAAACTGAACCATGCCGGCGGTGGTAAACAATAAGGTTGGATCATGGGCAGGAATCAGCCCATCGCTTGGACACAAGGTGTGACCTTTATCTTGGAAATATTTTAGAAATTCTTTTCGGATGTCCCGGGAGGTTAAAGCTTTCATGTTAACGCTTTCCGAAATGAATAACTCCCTGAGTGATATTATACAGGTGGTCCCCGATCCTCTCTAACTGAAGCAAAGTATCGTTAAACAAAAGAGATTTTTCCGGAGTAGATGCACCTGTGCGAAGCCAATGGATATGTTCATCACGGGCATGTTTCGTGAGCTGATTTGTTTTCTCCTCGACCTTAATCGATTCACACGCCGCGTCATGATCGTCGTCCTTCATCGATTTGATCGTGAGATCCAGCATATGATCAACATTTTCAAAAAGTTCGTCTAGCATTTTCTGACCATCCGTTGACAAATCAATACGTGATTCATGTTTTCGCCTTAAAATGTGCGCGATATTTTCAACATGATCTCCGACACGCTCAAGATCATTCACAGAATGAAACAGGTTGGGAAGAAGAAGCGCCTCTTTCTCCGAAAGCTCTTTTCGTGTGACAGCCGCCAAGTAGTTTGTGATGTTGTTCTGCAAAGAATCAACGGATGATTCGTCCGTCTCAATTTCATCAAACTTTTTATAGTCAAATTTTCCGATAAATCCCCGGACTTTAAGTAACATATCTTTACAGATCTGCGCCATAACAACCATTTCCTGGACAGCCGAATTGATGGCCAACGACGGTGTATCCATGAGATTTTTGTCTAAGTATTTTATCTCTCTTTTCACATAATCATCTCCGGGAAAAATCTTATTCAAAAACTTGACGTAGAGCGGCACAAAAGGCAAAAACAGCAATGCGTTGAATATGTTAAATATCGTGTGCGTATTGGCAATTTGGCGCGATATATCACCGGATATCATCGGGATATATTTAAGATACAAGGGGGCCATAAATATGGCAATTGTCGCTCCGATAATATTGAACAAGGTGTGGGCTATGGCGAGGCGTTTTCCGGACCGCGTGCTGTGAAGGCTCGCTAAAATTGCGGTAATACACGTTCCGATGTTGTCTCCCAACAACAGAAAAAATGCGGGTTTTAAGTCAAGCAGACCCATGGACGCTAAAGCGATCATGAGTCCAATGACCGTTGTGCTTGACTGCAGGACAACGGTAACAATCAATCCGATCATTATTCCCAAAAAGGGATGGTTCCCAAATTGCAGGAATAATTCCGAGATCATCTCCGACTGTTTTAAGGGCCCCACCGCGTGTTTCATGACAGTGAGCCCATAAAACAAAAGGCCGAATCCAAAAAGAGACATCCCCAAACTTTTTCGCTTTTGACTTTTCGCGATAAAGTTGATGAGGAGCCCACCGATGATCATGTAGGGGGCAATATCCGTGATATTAAACGAGATGAGTTGAGCTGTGATGGTTGTTCCGATATTCGCCCCGAAAATGATCGGCACAGCCTGATAGAGAGTTAAAACCCCGACATTAATCAATCCGATAACCAGAACAGATGTGGCCGAAGAGGATTGAATGACAGATGTCACGCCCAGCCCGACAAAAAAAGACTTAAACCTGTTTGAGGTGGCTTTCCCCATCACCGTCTTGATTTTATCCAAGGACAATGACTTCATGGATTGGGTCATCAAAACCATGCCGTACATAAAAAGAGCTAAGCCTAAAAATAACTCGACAATGACTTTTTGGGTCATGAAGGTTTATTCCTCATTCAGACGAAATCCCTTTAACAATCGAAAATATTCCGAATTGGTCCCTAATATCAAGGTCGTTTTCTCATCTAGAGTTTGTTCGTATGTTTCCAGGGTTTTCAAAAATCCGTAGAAATCCGGATCCTGTCCATAAGCATCGGCATAAATTTTCAGGGCTTCGGCATCGGCTTTCCCTCGTATAACCTGGACTTTCCGATAGGATTGCGACTGAATCGTTTGCAATTCCTTCTTGATCTGCCCCTCGACTTTGGCCCTTTGGCCCTTTCCTTCCGAACGGTATTTTTCCGCAATGCGGTTTCTTTCAGCAATCATACGGCGATACACGTCTTTGAGAACTTCATCGATGTAATTGATTCGTTTGATTTTGACATCAATCAGAGTGATTCCTGTGTCCTTTATTTTTTTCGCCGCGTTTTTAAGAATCAAAGCCGTTAAGCTATCCCGTCCAAACTCAATTTTCACCATGGCCTCTTTGACCAAAGACACATCGTATTGAACATTCTCCTCCTGTACAATGGCAATGATACGATTGCTGCTGCGGATCGCTTCGACATGATTGAATTTACTGATAACTTCCCGCGTGGCCGCATCGATATAGCCATCCAATATTTTCGCCGCGCCGTTGATATTTCTTGCCGCCTGATAGAAGAGAAGCGGATCCGTAATCTGCCATCGGGCCGTGGTATCGATAAAGATATTCCGCTTATCTTTTGTCGGCATATCCTTCGGATCCCCGTCCCAACGCAGCACGCGTTTTTCAAAATAAATCGTCTTTTGCCACGGGAGTTTGAAACGCAGGCCCGCGGTTGTGATCGCCTCTCCGACGGGCTTTCCGAATTGGGTCACAATGACCTGATCGGTTTCCTGAACAATAAAAAACAGCTCCTTCGCAAGCAAGGCAAATACGATAAACAAAACTAAAACAATTATTCCTATGTATTTTTTCATAGCGCACTCCCCTCTCCGATATTCAGCAGAGGCAAAACGCCCCTTACATCTTCGTCAATAATATACTTCTTTTCGACTTTCTTTAAAACGCGGGTCATGGTTTCGAGATACAGCCTTTTCTTTGTGATAGCCTTATTCCCCTTGTATTCTTTGAGCATGGCAAGAAAAGCGGCAACATCCCCCTTAGCCTGATTTGTTCTTTCCTCATAATACCCTTCGCTTTCGAGAATTTTTTTGGCTGCAATTCCCTTGGCTTCCTCGATCACCTTGTTGTACGACGTTTCGGCCTCCAGGATCATACGTTCTTTTTCCTGCTCGGCCCGGTTGACTTCATTGAAGGCATCTTGAACTTTTCCCGGCGCTTGGACATCCTTTAACTCGACTTCCGCGATCAGAATGCCGGCATCATACTGATCCAGGCTTTCTTGAAGCTTCGTTTTCACGATAAGACGAATCTCTTCTTTTTTATCCGTCAGAACTTCATTGACCGAATAATCGCCAATAACCTGGCGCATGATCGCCTGGGACAAATCCCTTACCGTCGCGTGTCCAATTCTCATATTCCGTCTGTGTCTGACAAGAAAATCCGCCGACTCCTTAAGGTTAAACAAAAAATTCTCGGCGTTTTTAATATTAAAAACGACGATCCAGGAAACCTCAACGGCGTTCAAATCTCCTGTCAACATTAAGGATTCATGTAAAAACCCATCGCGCGTAAATTTTGATCGTATACCCGCCGCGGCCGTACGAAAACCAAATTCTTCCGTAAACACTTTCTGGATTTTGAACACCCGATAGACCTTCTCAATATTTATGGGAATCTTGAAATTCAATCCGGAATCAACCGTTCGATTATATTTCCCAAACCGCGTCACAACGCCAAGCTCATCCGCTTCAATCGTGAACAGTCCCGAATACCCAATCATGACAACAATTATCCCTACAATCAAGATCGGGATATAGGGTTTCCCTTTTATTTTCGCCATGCCTTTTTTTCCAAAATTGATGATATCTTCAGGACTTTTGATATCATCCCAGTTAAAATCAGCCATAAGTCATTCCTCTCTTTAGGTTGTCAACAATTTATTAAACACGTCTAAAAAAGGGACAGCATCCCGCCCTGAGCGGCATACTATCCCGTTAGGCACTTAAAAAACCATCTTCTGTTTAACGCGGCACAAGAAGCTTTTCTCTCAGCTTTTTATCTATCTCATTTGTTATTTTTGGATTTTCTAAAAGAAATTTTCGGACATTCTCCCTCCCTTGGCCGATCCTGTCCGCTCCATACGAGTACCATGCTCCTGATTTTTCTATGATATTTTCCTGAACCCCAAGATCCAGGATGCAGCCTTCCCGGGAAATACCCGACTCAAACAAAAGATCAAATTCGGCAACACGAAACGGCGGCGCAACTTTGTTTTTGACCACCTTGGCCCTCACCCGGTTGCCGATAATCACGTCTCCATCCGTCACTTGTCCGGCTCGCCTGACATCGATTCTGACGGACGAATAAAACTTGAGCGCATTCCCGCCCGTTGTTGTCTCGGGATTCCCGAACACAACCCCGATCTTCATACGGATTTGATTGATAAAAATAACACACGTTTTGGATTTACTGATGGCGGCTGCCAATTTTCGCATCGCTTGACTCATCAGGCGCGCCTGCAAACCCATATGCGAGTCTCCCATATCCCCTTCAATCTCCGCGCGGGGCACCAATGCCGCCACAGAATCTATGACAATGATATCCACCGCATTGCTTCTGACAAGCATTTCGCAAATATCCAGAGCCTGTTCTCCGGTGTCCGGCTGAGAAATAAGCAGTTCATTCAAATTCACACCCAATTTCTTCGTGTAAGTAGGATCTATGGCATGTTCCGCATCAATGTAGGCTGCAATACCTCCCGCTTTTTGCGCGTTGGCCACAACTGTTAACGAGAGAGATGTCTTCCCCGATGACTCGGGGCCGAAGATTTCCACAACACGTCCTCTCGGCAGCCCCCCTATCCCTAAGCAAATATCCAGTGTCAGAGCCCCTGTGGAAATGGCCGGAACATCCGAGATCATTCGCTCATCCCCAAGCTTCATGATCGAGCCTTTACCAAATTGTTTTTCAATCTGAGTCACCGCCAGACCGAGGGCTTGGGCCTTTTGCTCCTTTTCCTTGTCTTTTTCTTTTTCCTTTGTTTTCTCTTCAACTTTGACGGCAGTCACCATGGTCGATCCTCCTTGTTTATCCCCTCACGCACGGTTTTCGAATATTCACAGTTCCTAAAATTTCTCACCTTATCGATAATTGACAAAATCAAGGTGTATATCGTTGACACTTTGCCTTAAAAATTGCATCACAGCCTGCAAATCGTCTTTGCTTTTCGATGTGACCCGTATTTGATCCTGTTGAATTTGCGACTGGACCTTAAAACCTTCTTTTTTAAGCATTTTGACAATGTCTTTGGCTTTATCCTGTGCAATCCCCTGCCGGATCAAAATATGCTGTTTAACTTCGCCGCTCGGAGAAGCTTCGGCTTCTTTGTACTCTAAAGATTTTACTGAGACATTTCTCTTTAGTAATTTTTGGCGTAAAATCTCATTCACAGCCTTGAGTTTATAATCATCAGATGAGTGCAGACGCAGTTCGCTTTTTTTCTCATCCCAGTCCACGCGGCTGTTCGACCCTTTAAGATCAAAGCGCTGATGAAGTTCTTTTGACGCCTGATTAACAGCGTTTTGAACTTCCTGCAGATCAACCTGTGAAACAATGTCAAATGAATAACTAGACGCCATAGCATTGGTAAAGATAAACTTATGGGTGAAGGGGGATACTCCGTAAACGGTTTTATTGGTCCCTACGTTAGTCCTGGAATTATATAACTATGGTTAGGAGATAGCAAGGACTTTTGCCTTGGCTTTATTGAATGATGTCCCCGGGTTTGATGTTGTGTCCACACAAAAATTCCTGAGCCCTCAGTAAACGCCCCCCGGCCATCTGAAGCTCATCAATAACGATTTGACCCTTCCGGCACCCCACGCAGATTCCCGCATCATCGGCTTTTATGATTGTGCCTGCCCGGAATGTTTGGTCGGCCTCCAGAACTCGCGTCCGATGAAACTTTAATCGGGCTCCTTGATAAGAGCCGTAAGCTCCCGGCCACGGTGTTACGCCGCGGATCTGGTTAAATACGTCTTTGGCCTCTTGGTCCCAGTTGATATGCCCATCCTCTTTTTTAAGTTTGGGAGCAAATGTGGCCTTTTCATGAGCTTGGGGGGTATACGTTTCTTTGCCGCTAAGAACGGCATCAATGGTCTTTTGAGTGACAACGGAGGCGAGGCGCCCCAGTCGGTCATGAAGCTCTCCGGCCGTTTCATCGGCCGAGATACTAAGTTTTTCCTGCATCAGGATATCTCCCGCGTCCATTTCCTTGACAATGCGAAAAACCGTAAGCCCTGTTTCAGATTCTCCGTTGATAATGGCCCGCTGAATAGGAGACGCGCCCCGATACTTCGGCAATATGGACGCGTGAATATTGAGGCATCCCGATTGGGGAATCTTCAGAATCGCGCTCCCTAGAAAAAGACCAAACGCGACTGTTAAAATCAAATCCGGTTTGAGATCTTGGAGGCTTTTCACAAATTCCGGATCATTGATCTTGGACGGGGTCGACACCGGAATTCGAAGATTTTCGGCTAAGTGTTTCACGGGCGATTCTACAAGTTTGAGGCCGCGCCCTTGCGGAGCATCCGGCCTGGTGACAACCAAAAGGAGTTCCACGGCCGAATGATTGTGAAGAGCCTCTAAGGAGCTAAGAGAAAATTCCGGAGTGCCCATAAATATGACACGAAGACTCAAAACAAAAACTCCTTTTAACAAGCGTATAGCGTAAAGACTTAAATGTATTGTCCAAACGATGTGTGAATAATCTAAGAAATCGATTTAGACTTTTTTGAGCGAACTTGGGCGCTCATGAGCGACCGAGAGTTCAGAAAAATTCCGATGGTCGCTTGTGTTTGAGCCCTCTAGGCAATTTATTGCCTGAGGGCGAGTTCATCCCGAAATATAGCCCAATAAGCTCGTGCCTGATTTTTGTACAGCTTGCTGTACGGAAACTCAGGCGTTGCGGACCCTGAAGCCTGAATTTCCGATGGTCTTCGCCCCTCGAAAATCATGCACAAGCTAATAAAGTTCCAAGTTTCGGGTTAAACTCGACCAAGCGATGGCCCACTGTAAGCGAAAAAAATGGCTGAATCGATAGGTCACTGCCCACAAATTATTCGATTAAAACTATACCAATCGCTAGACATTTACGATTTACGATTTACGGTCCTTCTGATACTTCTTTTTCAACTGCTTTAACTGGCTGGATATCGTAATCTTTTTTGCGGCACTCATACGGTCGGTAAACAATATCCCGTCCAAATGATCGATCTCATGCTGAAAAATCACACTGACAAGATCTTGAGCGGTAAAATCCAGATGTTTTCCCAAAAGATCTTTGGCCCGAATCTTTACTTGAGCGCTTCTCTCAACCTCTCCCAATACATCCGGGATGGACAAACATCCTTCTTCCCCGATTCGACTGCCAGTTGCATCCATGATTTCAGGATTGATAAACACGCGCACATCTTCGTCCTCAACACGTCCCATCGGATTCATTCGAACAAGGATAACACGTTTGGAAACCCCTATCTGAGGAGCGGCAAGCCCAACCCCTCCTACCTCAGCTAAGATCCGTCTCATGTCACTGACAAGAACTGTCAAATTCTCGGAAAAATCATCAATATTCGCGGCTTTTTTTCGCAGTACAGGATCAGGATAAATTCTCAAATAATGACTCATACTTATTACCCATAAATAATTTATGAACCAGAAGCTTGGACATACTGCATACGCAAATCATACAGCAGTTGTTCAAGGGTTTTGGCTTCGCTTTCCGTTAAATTACTTTTTGTTTTTTCTTCAAGCATAGCAAGCGTATCGATAAGATATTTGGCCTGGGGTAAATCTTTTTCAGCCTTACTTGTTTCCGGATTCGGGACAAGCCCCAGAAGCGAAGCCGCCTGCATCCCGAGGGTTGTCACAAAACTCAAAAAGTCGGCCGGAGGCATATCTGCGACATGATCTTGCGGGCCTTTCGGCACAGGTTCTTTTTGAGAAGCATTGGGGACGTTTTTATCGAAATCACTTTTGGCCTGTTCTTTCCAGCTTTCATCGACTTTTTTCTTTGGATCACCTTCCATACAATTCCTCCTATCACATTACGTATCGTTCAAACAATATTTTTTAACACCCTCACACGTCATGAGGGTTTCTTCCCTCGACCAATTAAACGGATAGTTCCGGCACTGACCCGGACGGACTTTGTAGATTTGGCATCGATTGTCTTTTAAGAAAACACAGGATTTATCTTTCTTTTCGATGAGACTCAAGTAAGGCTTCGGCGCAAAACGCGTAAAACGTTCCACAAAATCATTCACTTTCAATTTTAAAAATTTCGCGATTTCAGGAATTTCCCGACGTGTAACATAAACACATCCGGGCTCCCCATACCTGGAACCCCAAAATATCTTGTGCCTGGATTTCGAGAAGCGCAGCTTATCGGAAGACCAGGCCAGACGGCAGCAATTGCCGCATTTCACACACCGGAACTTTGTGAGGTCGATCTCTGTTTTGTTTTTGGTGTGCACACTCATGTGATCACCATCCCGGCATATCCCACAACTTTATCATAATCACCTGAAACCTCACCGCTGGTTTTGTAGCGAATTAGTTTACCCTCGGTCGCGCCGAGTTTTTTTACGGCCACCAGGGCTGTATACGCGGGGGCATATCCGCACATGCTAATCTGATGTGTGCTCACGGCTTTTGACAAAGCGCCTTCATCTAGTTCTTCAATGGCTCGAATGGCGAAGGCATCTTTTTTTTGAGCCGCGTCATGTGTTTCGTAATGTGTCATGTCTGAGCTAATGACGATCAGAACATTTTTTCCTTTGAGGTTTCTCGCTATTTCCGCACCCAATGTTCTGAGCAAATCTTCTTTTTGTGTCCCAATAACGATAGGAATAATCCGAAAAGAACTTTTAAGCATTTGAAGGAACGGGATTTCAACTTCCAGCGAATGTTCACGTCTATGCGCATCGTGGTCGGATTCTAACACCTCGGAATTCCTGAGCAGCTCTTGAGCTAAATCTGTATCAATATCCACCGTTCCGAGAGGCGTTTCCCACGATCCTTCGGCCATAATCGAGAGGGGAACACCCATCCCTGTATGATTCGGCCCCAAAAGAAGAACAGTGTCCGGGATCGTGATTTTTGAAAACACTTCTCCCGCGACAGAGCCCGAATAGACATATCCGGCATGCGGAACCATGACGGCAAAGACATTTTTTTGCCCTTCTATTTTACCTAAAAACTCTTTGAGGTTCCGGGAAAGCTCGTTTTTGTCCGAAGAATAAAATTGACCGGCCACGGCAGGTTTGCGGTACATTTTACGGTACATCCATCTGAATGATCCACCGGCGTTTCACGATCGCGCCGGTCTCCCCGCTC
>JADFSZ010000194.1 GCA_022560555.1 PVC group bacterium | reverse complement strand
TGGCCACGCCGGTCAGGGTCGTGGCATGATTCTCGTCAATTTGAATAAACCCCAGAGCACTCGCTTCCTTTGGTTCCACAGCCTTTTTAGCTGTCTGATACACTTCTACCGACTTTTCAAAGGGCTTTTCAGGAAGGGTGATATGAAACTTCTCTTCGACAACTTGAATCAAAGATTCTGGTACCCACTCAGAGAGCGAGATATCAGAAAACCGTTCCATCTCAGGCAATGGAACACCAAAAAATGTGAGACTAAACGCAACGAGGAAACAAACCTGTTTAAACAAAATCTTTCGGACAGCCTGCCAGGTCCGGCGGCTTTTGAAAATTTCGTTAAACCAGTTTGGTATCATTTTGTCTCCATGATTTCTTATTCTACCGCTTCTCTGGACACCAGCCCTTTTGGTTTAGGGCTGACAAACGTAATCGTTTTAATTAGGCGTTTTCGTCTTTTAAATCCGTCGACTTCATCCCATCTCCGCTCATCGAAATCTATACGAATCCGGTCTCCGATTTCGAGATCCCCGATGCCTTTCACCCGATGGTACGCAATATTATCGTCAAGATAAAACATGATATCTGTGTTGGCTTTGTACTCAATAGAAATGGTGTTAAAACGAATATTACTGATTATGCCTTGGACAGATTTGACGGTGACAAGTGCGTCTTCTTCAGCCTGTTTATTGGCAGCTCTACGGGCAAGAGTTGTCATTTTTTTCTTCTTCACTTTTTGCACTACAACCGGTGCCTTCTCACTCTTAGGAGCGGCCAACAACACAGATGATGTTATAGCGAACATACCAATGGTGAAAATTATAGCTACCAAGTATATAGCGCGGCCATATACGCTAATATGATCTTCAACTTTAGGATTTCCCGGTAATGACATATGAACCCCTCCCTACCTTTAAGGTTTACCAATCCCGAAACATGCTCTTATAAAACTTGTAGAGCCTGAGCTTGATCAGGGTGGACACGACATAAAACTTCACCGGATGTGTCACCGCCATGTTCACAAGCTCGTAATAGTTGGCATCATCTTTTGTTTTAACCTTTTGATCCATAGCTATCTCCCTCATTTCGTCACCATTACGACCCTCATTTCCTTACGGGAATCCGTTCATCCAGACTTTTGAATGTAAAATCCCGGACCACCCCGTTTGTCCAGGTCCGGCGCAGATTCCCTCTCATCGTTTTTCCGTTCCACTCCCCGTGCCAGTTGGCTGTTTCGCCTTTTTCGTTTCTCTGAATCGTTTCCCAAATCACGCGTCCGTCCGCGAGCTCTCTTTTGGAATACTTGCTAGCCTTAAACCCTTCACGCATCATGTTGGTGGAATGCACCTTAAAATCCTTGATTGTGATCGCGCCCGCAGAAACAAAATCCATTTTTGGTCCGCCTGTCTGCGTGATATCAATTTTCCAGGAGTATCCCTCCAGAACCTTTAGTTCTTCTTTCGCTAGGACTCGTTCCGCGTCTTGTTCCGCTTTTATATCCGCCAATGTCTGCTCGGTCAAACGGATCTTCCAGAGGTATTCTTTGATATCTTCGTCCGTCCTGAGAGCACGATCCCGTTCCCTCTCGAGCATTTCTAAGGTATTTTCATACACAATGAGTGTTTTACCGTACTCTCCTCTAAGCTCCGTATTCTGGTTTTGAAAATAACCGATCACAACAGCCAGAGTGAGAACGGCTGTCCCGGAGAGAGCCATAAAAACACGGACGGTCTTTCTGGTGCGGCCGGGTTTTTGTTTTTCGTTTTGGTTTTTTTCAATAATTTTGTGAACGTGATCGATAAATTCTTTCGAGCCGATAATACGTTTTTTACGAAAAGTGCGCTGATAAGCGTTCAATTCGGATAATCGGGGATGAGTAACATATTCCTCAAATGCGTCTTCACGGGAGCTTTGAGCAGACGAAAACAAGTTAAAAACTTCATGAATCTCATCCGTAATTTCCGGAGGACGATTTTTGAGCGGATCGACATATTGAATATGGCTTGAAAAGGGATAGTCTTTCGGATCATCGCTTATCCCGACGCGAATGGAATTCCTGTGAATATGCCTGGTCAGAGGAAGCAGATTCGCTGTTTTCTCCGCGATCACGGCCTTAAATCTAGATTGAAAAAGATGCCCTTTACGGTTATATTTTCCGTTAAACATCTTTGTGTAAAGCGAGTTGATATCATGCATAATGCTCGAAATGTTCACGCTTTCGTTCAGCTCAATCAAAAGGTGAAGATGAGTCGGAAGGAGGGCGTAAGAATAAAGTTTGAATCCGTACTGTTTTTTGTAGCGGTCGATGAGATTGATGTACTCGCGGTAGTCCGCTTCATCGATAAATGTGTCCTGGCCGTGACCTCCCTTGGATGTCACGTAGTACAGGGCATTTTCAACGTACACTCTTGGTAATCTTCCCATCTGGGCCTCTCTTTTCGATGCTCTTGCTTCTCAGGTGTGGCACCTTTTTCGGTCATTCAGCTTAAAAGTGCCAGGCACTTCTTGTTTTAGCGAAAAAAATCCAGGCTAGATTGCCTGGTTTTAAAATAAAAAATTTGGCAATCTGCCGTTCCCGATACGTTCGGGATGCACGATTTTGCGTCCCCAAATTGCTTTGGGTTTGCCGTTTACAAACTTCAGACTTCTTTTCAAAGAACCCTTTTTCAATGAAACTACTTTTTTCAAAGAAACAACTCATTTTTTATATACAATATTTCTGTCGTATTTGTCAACACTTCCTCCTGTTATTTTTCATACTCAAATACGTGCGTTTTGAGCACAAAAAA
>JADFSZ010000028.1 GCA_022560555.1 PVC group bacterium | reverse complement strand
CTCAAAGACCGATTAAATACCTGATCTCTTGTAAATCCGCTGTTATCGTGTTCAACATAATCTTTCAACTCAAAGTACAGCCAGATAGAAATAAAAAACATTTGATTTCTCAGGACTTTCTTGGCTCTTTCGCGATCGGTTACTTGCATTTGCGCCAATTCGTTGAACGCTAGTGAATCTATGTTCACCTCAATTCTTTTAAGTTCTTGCCAATTTGGAATTCGTGCTATTTCATCAACTGTATATTCAGGTTCAAAATCAGCCCATTTACTTTTTTCTACTGACATAAGCTTGGGCAATTTTAGGTCTTCATCGAGTTGAGGTGGTATTATTTCAACTGGAACCTCTATCTCAAATCTATTCGCTGTATCGTCACTAATACCTATAATTAGGTTTGGTATTTTCTCAACCTCGCTACCATTGTGCTTCACCACTATATTTAAGAAGCCATCTGCAAGTTTAAAATCTAAAAATGATATTTTTGATAGTTGAGGAAACTCAATCGTTCCTCGTCCTTCCTTGCGAACAAAATAGTTATCTTCAACGTCAGTCGCCAATCTTAGCTGTCTTTCACTTCCAACTGGGATTTTAAGTTTACCTTTAAGAAGTTTAAAGTAGGACGGATATTCTTCGCCTTCGTAATCAGGTGTATCAATAACTTTAAAATGCACTGTCTCTGTGAAACTGATTGCTTTTGTAGGCACCTTTAAAGAAAATGTAATATCAAATTTATCAAAAAATGTTTACATTACTTTTGACCTAGATGTTTTGGATCCATCAATAATGCCTTCTACAGGAACTCCAGAACCAGGAGGATTACAATTAAACTTCCAAATGAGTTCACCTGTCTTAGGTTCGAACGAATACAAAAATCCATCACCTCCTGGGAAAAAAACTTGCGGTATTCCATCGATGACACCGTATGAAGGATTGCCCCATTGGCCATGTACGACACCTTCGCCAGGGGCATTGCTTTCCCAAACCAATTCACCTGTTTTTTTATTCAATGCAATAAAACTCGGCGCATACGGTGATGGCAGGTTAACATGGCCTTCATCGACGCCATTACCGGTTACGATGTAAATCAGGTCATCGACGATAAGAGGAGATGATGCGGCAAGATTGTGGGGAAAAACATCCAGTTCACCTATCATGTCAAATTCCCAGATAATATCAGCATCTGTTTTACCATTCAGTTTTTCATTTTTTACAGGGCCATCATTCTCGCCATCCATAAAACCTTCTGTGTCTATACATACAATGGTAGCGCGGTTAGATGTATAAAACATACGGTCGCCCTCAATTGCGGGTGTGGAACATACTCCTTGTAGAGGCCAATCATGCACCGGACCTGCCGCGAGTTTTGTGTGTGCTGCTTGCCAAAGAAAGTTTCCATCCGAAGCATTGAAGGCTAGGATATTACCGTGATCACCTTTTATATCCGGATTTTTCATACTTTCATTGTTTGTTCCGACATACACTTTACCACCAAAGACAACCGGCCCGGCATAAGTTTGAGAACCGAGGCTGGCGCTCCAAAGGATGTTTTGACCTGAATCCACATCCCACTTTTCAGCCACCCCAGTTTCAACTGAGGCCATATTTCTGCTAGGCGTAAGACCAAACATAGCAATATTGTTATTTTTCGATCTTGTTAAGGACATTAAACTTAAACCAGAGAGGGTTAAGAGGAGAATTAAAGCTGTCTTCATTCGCATAGTTCTTCTCACTTTTTTTAGTTATTTATAATTTTTAAGTTGTCAAAATATACATTTGTTTTTGAAAAAGCGTGCATCCCCGGGGCGCCTTTATGAATGGGTAATGGATCTTCTACTTTTAGGGTCCATTCATTGGGTTCACGATCACTCTTCTTCCATACCTTTGCCTTTACCATCGCTTTATCACCCGTTGCATCCACTGAAAACTTGATGGTGTACCAGGTGTCCGGCTGCCAACGGAAAGTCACATTTTTTGCCATTCTCACTTCAGACATCCATGAACGGATTTCAATCTTTTGTCTCGTCCCCATTAAATCAATTGTGTAGCCACTATTGATTAGACCGATATCCGATATCTTTCTTTTTAATTTTTCACTCATAACGTCAACCTGCATCGTATAATTACTCAAGTCGGGTGGGCCGATGTAAATAATACCTCTTTGGAGACCTCTCACAGAGACTGGTTTGTTGAGGACTTTATTGCCATTTAGATCTTTCACAATAAACTTTGTCGCCGGAGACCGAGCGCTTCCAGCGCCAAGCCAATAAGCTGGATTCTTATCCACATCGATGGATTCGAAATCTAGTGACCATGGTAATTTCGAAAACAACCTAACTCTTGCTTGACTTTTTAAGTCGTTATAAGTTGCTTCAACAAAACCTACCAAACCCATTGATTTTGATGCTGGCATATATTCCCCTTTGTTGTTTATCGATCCTCCCAAACCTTTCAAACTCCAGGTTGCTTCAACCTCTTTTATAAACCTTCTTTTATCATCGTAAGCTCTTACTTTAAATTCGTTTTTATTTCCTGAATACAAAAATACATCTGCAGGCACAACTTGTATATAAGCGGCTTCCGAATTTTTAGGAGCTTGCCACTCAGTTTTAGGCATTTTGGGTGATGTTGAAGTAAACTTCGTATTTTTATTTCCAAGACAATAGACCCCTTCTTCCGATGCAAAGTAAACGCGCCCATAAGCGACTGCAGGAGAACCATATAGCTCTGCGTAACGGCCATCTGGCATGGTTAAATTTTCTGAATCCAGTATCTTACATTCTTCCTGGCCAGGTTCTAAAATACGGAATCTACCATTCACCTCAGGATAGAATATTTTGTTATCTGCCCAAACCGGCGAAGCTTTGCCAACAGTTCCTAAATTAATATCCCATATTTCTTTACCTTTTTTTGTATGAATAGGAATGGGATATCCGCCGCGTAAAACATTATCCAGATAATTTTGGCGAACATAGGCATTGAAAGCCTTGTGAGACGTCAGCGTATCCGTGTGATTGGTTAATCCCTCGATGATGCTTTGATTTTCAATTGATTTTTTATCCACGTACGCGGGATCTGCCAATATCTTCTTTGCAAATCGATTGACTTTCTCTTTATGGTCGGCCTGCCCGATAAAAGAAGTAAAATTGAGCACGGATTTGGGAGCAAGGGTCCGAGCGAGCAGGCTGAACGCGCAAGGAGTGCGCCCTTCAAGAATTTGTTTTCCGGGCCGGTAGGGTGTTTTCAGTAAGAAACAATGCGGGTACAAAAACTCTCGCGTCGGGCCAAAAATAACGGCCGGATCAACAAGCGGCCGAACAAGCGAAGCCGTCTTTTTTGAGGCGCTCCGGCTTATCGTCAAATAAAAACTCCCGCTTTTGATCTGAACGACTTCGGGCCGATCCTGAGGTTCTGTTTTTAGATGAAAAAAGGGAACACCCATGTCATAATTCGAAACTTTCATCATCGACTCGATCGTTCGTGAAATATTCTTCAAACAAAAATTATCCATGCCATAGGGAACCACTTTGGGCATCCCGTCAAGAACATCTATCCGGACCTCCGTGTTTCCAATGTTTTCGACCCTCACCAATCGAACGAGAGCCCCGATGGATTCGGCGGGCAAAGGAAAATAACGCACGGTCACTTTGAGACCTAAGCGGATATTGATTTCTTCGATACGAAGATCATAAGAAGTTATGCGCATTTGATTTTTCACACGAGCATCTTGATTGTCTTTCGTGTTCAGAAACGGCTCATAAAAAACAGGCTCCTTATTTTTTCTACTCACCTTAATAAATGTCCGAAATCCCGAAAGCCCGGCCCTCTCATACGCCTGATTCGCGGGCAAAAACTCCATGATCGCCCGATCTTTATCAAGCGATCCAAAACTCACAAGCCCCTGGCCGCGGTTGACATAAAAAGCCCACAAAGGCCGTCCCCACAGACCGCTCACTCCCGGGAAAAAACTTGAAAATGGTTTCGTAAAATTATAATCGTGAATGATAAACGACCCATCATCCGCAAGCTGATAGGTCTGTTTTTTCCATGAGGGATTTTTTCGCTTCATAAATTCGTGTCTCCCTAAAAGCATCCTAATCTAAAACAATTTGAAGGTCGCATTTTATATCAATCTCGACCTCAAAATCAATCAATTTCTTAATGTCATCGTAGGTTAACAGGAGCTGATAACGGCCGGTCGGTAAATAGAAACCTGCATTTTTCCCATCAAATTTCTCAAGAAAATACTTTGTTTCATCCTTTTCAAAAACATATCCCGTAACAAGGGATTCCCTCTCGGGCATCATGATGGAGACCGAAACTTTCCGGTAATCAAAATTATATTTTAAATCAATTCTTTTTCCTTCTTTGACTTCAATATGTTCATACTTTTTTTGAGCCTTCCCGGAGTCGGCTTTAATGAGAATATCATAAACGCCCGGCAGTACAATAAACTCGGTTTGATAATCCTCGCTCTTATCAATGTAAACAACTTCGTTCGATCTCATGAGATAAATGACGGTGTCTAGGAAAGGCAAACCTTTTGTCTTCAACACGGACACATGGATTCGGCCGGTCATCAAATCAACATGCTTCGTGATCTGCGCGGATTTGTCGATTTGAATATTTTTAAACCAATACATCGACCCGCGAATTTCACTTTTTAAGTCATAATTCCCGGGAAAAAGGTCATTGGCCGTGAAACGGCTTCCGGTATAAATGTTAACGAGCTCATCGCCTCCGGACAGATACAGATAGCTGCGCACACGTTCTTCAGGACGGCCATCAACCATAATGGTCACTTCTAAGGAGCCGAATTCACTTTGAATGCGTTCAATTTCAGCCAAAACCTGCCGGGCGTTTTTCGAATAGGTCCCATGTTCCTGACGAGCTAAATATTTCCGGAATTGAACGGAGCCTTCCCGCATATTTTCGGAACCGATAAGAACATACCCGATCATAGCGTGAAAATTCGGGTTCTCGGGATACGGACAATACAAAAGGGATCTGAGGGCATGCCCCCCCGCATTTACTTTATCTCCGGTTTTATAAAGCAAATCAGCTAACAAAGCGTTCGCAAAATAATTATTCGGCTCAACATCTAAAACCTTTTGAAAGGCCATCATGGCTTGAGCCCGGTCATTTAAGGATATATACTTTAAGCCTAGAAGATTGTTAATTTCCGGCAAGCCCCCGTATTCGTATCCCAGGGTCCGAATCCGGTAAATAACACTTTGACTTGCGGCTTCACGGCTCAGCTCAACAAGACGCCGCTCACAAGCTGCGGGTACGGGCCACGAAAGCTCCTTTGTATAAACATTCGTGATCACCCAATCCGAAGATTCTTTGCTAGTCTCCAGATCAAATACCATGCGCTGAAAATAATGCTCGGTCTGATATTCTTGTCGGTCGATGTCCTCATCGAGACTCATATCAGCATACAAGGCAACTTTTACATCGACCAAGACGGTGGCTTTCAGATTCTCAACACTCACATTTGTTATAACGGGAGAAACGCCGATATAAATATTTTCGCGAAAATAAGTATCCAGTTCGCCCATTAAATATTCCATACGCGCGTCCGAAAACCGACACATATCCTTAATGCTCGCTTTGTTTTTCGCCACAAAGTACGTAAAGTATTCTAAGACCGTATCCTCAGCCGTTTGAGAATATAGACTTCCATTTCCTAAAAGAGTAAGCCACAAAAGAAAAAATATAACACGCCGATATTTTCGAAACATAACATAAGCTTCCCGCAGACAAAAAAGCACCGGATAAGGAACGATTCATACTGAGAAATTTCCCGAAAAACCCGGTGCTTTTAGGTATGCAAATTATATATTTTCGTCAATCCACGAAGCCAATTGATCTTTGGGGATGGCCCCGACTTTTTCGGCGGCAACTTCGCCGTTTTTAAATATCATCAGTGTCGGTACACTCATGACCCCTAATTTTCCGGCAATCTCCTGGGCATTATCAATATCCACTTTAACAAATTTCATTCTCCCCTCATAACTTCCGGAGATCTCTTCAAGCACGGGGGAAATCACCTTACACGGGCCGCACCATTCGGCAAAAAAGTCCACCAATACAGGGCCTTCGGTTTTAATGACCTCCGTATCAAATTTATTTCCCTCAACATGAATAACAGACATATCCAGCTCCTCTCTTCATTATTTCGGATGCTTTCACCCTATGAATGACTTGACTCATTTTTACCCTTTTTCTAAAATCTGCTCCCACACATTCGACTCTTTCTTCATGACGGTTACAATCGGATCCTCCTCGAGAGGACCAAACCGTTCATGAAAGTGAGGCATTAGTTTTTCTCCGCGGGAATAATCCTTGTTCCGCGACTGCGTCACCGTTTTTTCATAACGTGATCGATAATATGCCCATATTTTGATAATTTCCTTATGCTCCTTTGTTTTGAAGGCGCCTTCAAAAAACCCCTGAGAAAATTTCCAGTGATCGCTCACGGGCTCAGCCTGAAAGATATCACCCTTTGTTCCTGCGCCCCCTTTCAATAGCAACAGCTCCAATACATAGGACCAGACAAAATAATATTTCGTAAAAAAGGTATACGTATCAACAGCTTGTTTGCGATGGATTTCCGTAAGAACATTCTTCCCCAGTCCGTCAATGTCCGTGTTTTCATAAAATTCCTTTTCCTCTTTGATCGATTCTAAGCGCTTAAGCCCCCCTAACAAACCTTCCACAATTCCGGGATGTAAAAACTCCGAATTCATCATCGATCTTTTCGCCTCATTTCTTTGGCCCCACTTTTGTCTGTTTCTCTCCAGACCATATAGATTCTCACTTAAAACCCAGCCCGGCAAAAGTTCATTTTCACACCCATTCCTCCCGATATTCCCCAGGCACCGGCGCATCAAAGAAAAAGGATATCTGACTTTTTGAGAAGGAACCTCGAGACCAGCCGCGATAAAGAGATAAGGAGCTTCCATGAAATGACTCGGGAACCTGATATTGCACCCCAGACCAAAAAACAATCCTTCAGAGGCCCACAACTCCTGATCGGGAGCCCGGCCGGAATGATTACTCCCCACATTCGCGCCATGGGCCACATTCCCTTTCCCGTCAAGCCATGTTGTCGCGATCATAAGCGCACGATGATGCAAACCGACAAAAGGCCCTAAGTAACTTGTGTTCACTTCCCCAAGCTCGATTATCGTGTTAGGAGCTATGAGAGACTGTGTGACACGCGCGTGGTGTTCTATCTTGGCATGCTCCAAAACGGCACAGTGATCTACATCAGAAGCGCTTGTGATCACCGATCCCCACTGAACAATGGATTTCTCAACAAGAACATGAGGTCCTATAATGACAGCTTCGTCCTCACAACTCAATAGGGTGCTCTCACGAATGACAGAACCATTTTCAACACATGCATAGGCCCCGATAAAAACATTTTCTAACGTGTCTACATGAAGAACTTTGGCATTTTGACATATGTAACTGCGTGAACAGCGAAGACGTTCGGAATATTTCCGGACACATTCCCGGTATTCTTTCCTGAAATCCAATGAGTATGTTTTTTCATCCATCCACTGTCGGGCCGTTGCATAGGGCAGCTCCGCACAAAGCATGAACTTTTCCTGAATGGTTTTATTCCCAAGACCAATTTCAATACCGGACCCAAAAGATGTTTTTTTTGTTGATCCGATAAAACCGGCTCCTATCACAAGAGCCGATGTTCCCACACACACACAAGATAGATGTTCGACATTCCGGACAACAACATTGTCCTCAATAACCGCATCCTGGATGGTTGAATAGGCAAGACCGCTTTTCAGACGGGTATTTTTATAGGAAATTCCCTCCCGGAAACATCCCAAATAGACATCCCCTATAAACTCACATGCATAAATACGATGGGCATTAAAATCTTGCGTAACCCGTATTTTTTCCCAACTATCCGATCGATTCTGATTGGATAGAAGTTGGGAAACCTCCTCTTCGGTGAGCGGACGGGACTCCCGATCACGCTCCAAATAACGGATGTCCCTGAGCATTTCGGATTGATCCAAAATTTCCGTAAGGTTCATGTGTGAATTCACCGCCTGCATACATTAACCCTCGCCGTAGTTTTTTGAGATGATGTCTTCCAGTTCTTTAACTTCTTTTTCAAAAACATCTTTAAACCGCTTGAGATCCGTTGGGTCTTTACTATTTTCTACAGACGCTAAAAATTTGCGCGTTGACGTTTTTATATCTTCAATCACAGCCAAATCCCTCATCCTCATTCCTTTCAATTTTTCTGTCATGTGATTGAGGGCATGAGCTATCTCTTTAAACTCATCCCCCTGTCTTAATTGCACTTTTAAGTCCAAATTTCCCTTTGCGATCTGCTCAATGCTCTTCTCTATTCTATAGAGCGGCCCGGCAATCTTATGAGACAAATACACTGATCCGACAGCAATCACAGGTATCAATAATATGAGATTCCGAAATAAAACCCAATTGGTTTGGCGTATGATAGGCCGTAATTCGCTTTGCGGATACACGCTTTCCAGCTTTTCCTTTAGAACATCATAGGTGCTGATATAGACCGTAGCTGACGCCATTACCATAATGAAAATGGATAAAACAAGAAACAAGCCAAGGTACTGCAGCTGGAAACGTTTGTGGATAAAATATTTGGTTCGTCTTTGATGCTTCTTTTTTCCGTGCACCATGTTTATTCCCTCCACACTGTATAGGTTCTTTTAACGGTTATATCAATGTAATCCAGATTACTTTTGAGAATATTTTGAATAGCGTCTTTTAACGGCAAGTACCGCGTTAATGTATCCTGAATTTTGACAATCACGTCTCCTTCTTTTAAAATAGTATTTTTAACTTCAAAATCTTTCGCCTGAATCAACCTCTCCACTTTCAAGCCCTGTTTGCCAATAGTTAAGACGCACTCTAAAGGGTGATGATTCGTTCCTTTAGGCGCGCTCAGTTCCCGCTCGATATCTATCTTGAGTTCCGTATACTTCGCCCCGTTAAGGAGCTCCAAAACATCCTTATACTCCATGTATTTAATGTCCTTGTCATCAATCCGAACGATTGTGTCCCGGGCTTGAAGCCCCGCATCATAAGCCGGTGAATATGTCATGACTTGAGCAATCGTAAGCGTAGGGCCATGTTCCTGTACCTCAATGCCCACAGTTTTTTTAAGACGGCTTTCCTTAAGACGTAAAAGATTTTGCTCCTTTTTGGTCGTGTCAGGATTCCAGCGCCCCAGCTGCCCCCTATTGGCTACAATTCTTTGACTTTTTGACGTTTGCTTTCGAAATGTTTTCTTTTTGATCTCTATGATTTTATCCCGGGCCTCCGAATACCCTTCATCCATTTTGAGAACATCCTCATAACAACGAAGGGCCGCCTCAAAATTTCCCTTTTTCTCATAACTTTTACCCTGACTCATAAGACGTTCTTTCGGATTATCATACCCAACGTTTTTAACAATCACTTTTAAGAATTCCTTCTCGCCATGACTCGTGCTTACCAAATAGCGGTCATGATACTCTTTGATAATCCGGCCCTTTACAAAGCCCCCGTTTTTGAAATAGATCGTATCCCCGGACAATAAAGCCGGAGATAGGAAAGAAAAAATCAATAGCGCACACAGGTTTCTTATGGTTTTTGTCATCTTCATCCCATCGGGTCTATAGCATTAATTTTTAAGACAACCCCATCCTTTTTATGTAAAAAAACGGTAATAGAAGGATCTTCAATCGGTTGAATGTCCTCGCTCTTCATGGTCAAAAGATTTTCTACGGAATATTGAGCCGCACGAAACACGCCTCGATTGAGGGATATTTTGGCATGTTTATCCTCCTGGCCGTTGTTAACGATAATCATGATAAATTGATCTTGATTTTCCTTTAAGCGAAATGCCGTCGCTTTGATATCCGGCGTTTCAGACCTAGCACCGATGGGTATCCCAAAATACTCATGAACAGCTAAAATTATATCTGAATTAGGCACAACACCCAACACCATAAGTTTTCCTTTGCCGATTTTTTGAACATACCCGCACGTATACTCCTGCCCCACCGGTAACTGCCGATGAAGCGCTGCCTCTTCCTGGGTTGCAAAGGGATCATTGATTTGAACCGCCTTAAGGGCCTCCCCCGGGACATCCCGAAAATGAAACAACGGACTCGAAATCATAACCCGTTTCGCGCCAAAATTGACCTGCACATACTTGCTAGGCAGCACGCGATCCGGATCACGAATTTGAATCATATTCAACTTATTAAAATCGTCATCCTTTCGCGGCGCGACTTGAAAAACCACAAATATTCCGCCTGATTCGATATAATTATGTATGTTTTCCTGGCCCTTTTGACTCAACCATTGATTCCCCGAGTAAAATAATATCCGTTTTTTAATCTTACCCGTCATCGTATCATAAAACTCAAAATCAATATCCGCGTCATAAAATGCTTTCAGGACCCCATCATCCGCGTCCAATGTTCGCGCCACACGATGCATGTAATCAAACGTCACCGAAGATTCCGTTATGCGTTCAAGCTCCGAGGGCTGAATCCAATTGATAATATCCATAATTTCGCAAAAGGTTGAGTAAAGCTCCGGCCTTCTTCTCCCCCATTCGTTAATGGGCGACTGGTACCAGTTATCCCTGTTCACAAGCATATACCAGTTCCATCCTTTTACGCCGCTCGCCAAGGCAGAAAAACACATCAGACGATAATGACTCGGACCAAGATTGCCGGAAAAGTAATGGTGTCCGTGCCATATGCCGCATTCAAATTCGGCGATATAAGGAATCGTTGAAAACGTGTTTAGATAAAGTACTTTTTGGCAAAACTTTCTGTGATCGGACGGATCTTCATCGAACAAGGAAGCCGGATAGAGATCCACGCCGACTAAATCCCCTATTTCCTGATATTCTTGCCAGTGATGGGTATCAAACCACGGATAAAAGTTAAAATAAATGGGAACATCCACGCCCGCCTTACGGTATTGATCTATAAACCATCGAGCACATTCGGATGAGTACCACAGAAGAAATTTCTTGTAGTCTATATAAGAACAGAGATAGCCTTTCTCGTTAATGATGTTTTCGCAAATCACACGTCCTTGATCAAAATCCGTATAATTCGTTCTCCATCTTCTATTCAACACCTCGATGTCTTTATACAAATCCTTCAAATAAGACTGGAAAAGTCCCGGCACATCCCCAAGACCCAATTGAGAATCATACCAATGAACCCACGGATCAATTTCATTATCAGCCTGCAAAAGAAAAATATTCCCGTCGTTTGTCGCAAAATAAGGTTTAAGGACTTCCACAACGCTTTGGATATATTCATGAGCTGCATATTGGAATTCGGGATGAAGCCTATGATACTCCACAACGCGATCAGGAACCCCGCAATTCACCCATTCGCTATAAATATAGGGGCCCGGGCGGATAATCAGCCATAATTTTTTTCGCTTAACAAGTTCAAGAAAACCGATGAGATTTCTTCTCGGATGCGTACGGCCGGAAAAATCAATATCACCTTTTTCGATTTCATGAAATTCCCATGGAATATATGTCGCGATCGTGGACATATTCATCTCTATGATCCGATCCAGAACATTTTCCCAATAGGAAGGATCCAAACGCCAATAATGAACTTCACCGCTAAAAAAACTTACCCGGTCTTTTCCCACATAAATATTCTGATTTTCAATTCTTACCTTCGCCATATTACTCCTTTACACATTTAACGGTTATACCCCAGAAGGGAACGGGACAGAGGCTCCGCTTGTGACATCCCTAACGCGTGATTTTTCCTGAGCACAGGATAAGCCCTCAGGACTCCGTTAATGTATGATTGAAAATTCAGAACCAAATGATCCTGCAGTTGAGTCGCATCCGCGAATGAAATATGTCGATCCTCACCAGGCTCGAGAACGCGTGTTTTAAGTTTCCGGATAAAAGCTCTTACCTCTGCGGGTTTGCTTATCCCGCCCAAAAGATCACTCTCTTTCGGACCTTGCCCCAAAAGCTCTAAAATTTTTATCAAAAAACGGCAAAGGAGATGTTCCGTCATTCCCTGATCGATAGCTTCTAAAGCCCACACGCCCATATCAAAGGCCTCCGGACTCTCGAGACCATCAGGAAAGCCTTTCTCGAGCACCTCAATAATAACCCACGCAACGAGAAGACGACTGTATTCGCTGCGAATGCCAAGATAGGCATCTGCCAAATCACAATCAATGAGATTCCCGAGAGATCCGTTATTTCGATGATATGTATGAATATTCATTTTTGAAAAAACATCCATATATCCGTCAAAGCATATTGGTTTTTTCTCTTTGCGCAATCCTTTTGCCATGACACTCATTTTGCCGTTATTTCGCGTAAAGAAAATAATGATTTCATGAGAATCCTGAAATTTTCTTTTTCGAATGACAATAGCCTTATCTTTGAGTATTTTCATAGAAATGTTTCAGGAACGCACATCGCGCCATTTTTCTAATAATTGATTTTGTTTTCGGAACATAACAGCTCTCTTCTCGGAAGTTCCGTCTTGATATCCCAAAAGATGGAGCAAGCCATGGAGAACATACAAAATCAATTCACTTTGTGTCGTTCGTTTTATGCGTTTACTTACAGCCTTGGCCCTTTGGGCCGAAACCACAATGTCCCCCAAATAGTATCCTGTTTCTCTCACCATCTCTAGGAATGGGAATGAAATCACATCCGTTGAACAGCTCTTTCCAAAATACATTTTATGATAGGCACGCATGGCCCTATCATCAACCAGCAGAATCGTAAGTGACGCGCCCCTCATCCCTTCGTAAGAACAGGCAAATTCTGTCATATCCCGTATTTTCGCTTTAGGAATGCGAATTCTGTTTTGCTGGTTGATAACCTGTATCTTCGAGATATACTTCCGTCTCCCGTTTCTTATTTTCCTCTTTATCTTTTTCTTTGGCTTTTTCACGGCCCTTATCCCTCCCCGGCTCTCCTTGAGGATACTCTA
>JADFSZ010000027.1 GCA_022560555.1 PVC group bacterium | reverse complement strand
AAAAAGCCCCGCGAAAACAAACAAAATCCGGACATACTTTTTTTTCACAAATTTTGGCACAAGTTCACATCAGATCGGCTAAAGTTTTTGTCTCACGCAATCGTGTGTCTTTCAAAATACCCCAGAGCACAATTCCCATAAAATAAAAAATACACATCATGTTTTTTGAAAGTTCCAGAGGGCCTCCCAGCCACATAAGAACCATAAGGCCTGCAAACATAATGCTGCCGAATACTAAAAGATCATTTCTAAAATCTTGAATATTGGGTTTGAGAGACCGCATCAATCTTGCGAGATATGAATAAAAAAACCACAGCAAACTCACAATCCCCAAAACCCCGGACACAACACCCATTTGCAAAAAATCACTATGGAAATGGTCTATATTATCCTGATAGCCTAAACTTTGCAATAAATTTTTGGTTGCCGTAACAAATCCTAAAGGATGTTCACAAATAATCCGCCACGCCTCTAGCTGGAGAAAAACCCTTTCGCCTCCAAAAAGATAGAATACGCCCCCACCAAATATCAGGACGAAAGTAAGCCCTAAAATATACTTACCAAGTTTCGAATGCTTTAATCCTACAAAACAAGCCATACTCATCAAAAGGGCCAGCCAAACTTCGATCTTTTGATTCACAACAATCCCCAGAAATGTCACACTACACACGCAAAAATTGAAGATTCTTTCTCTTTTCGCTGCAACGCTTCCTAAGCGAACCAGGGCTAGAGTAAAAACATGCCAATACAAAACGGATTCGGTAAAACCTCCGAAAGATGCATAGATATTTTGATGAAAATCCGAGAAAAACCGTCCGCAGCTTTCTAAAGCATGCAAAGAGGTCAAGAAACATGTGGCCGTCACAAGAAATTGCAGATTTTTTTCTTTGCGAATGTTATTCACAATTAAAAAGAGAATGAATATATGACGATAAGACCGGATCGATCTTAACTGAGCCCCATATCCTTCCGTGACCGCATTCGCGAGAAACGAAACGATGAGACAAATAATAAGAAAGAAAAATGGAGTGTCTATGGGGGTCTTGATCCAGATTTTTTCCTTGAGCGGAAGGCTAAATATTTTTACCAGCCACAGTATCATGGCCAAATGCATGGCTGTCTGCGAAAGATAAATAGAGTAAGGCAAAAAAAGAATAAAGAGAATCAGAAAAAACAATATCAGTTTTTCAAATTTGACATGCGTATCCGTCACGATTTACATCCTAACATGATTGATAAACACGCTTCTGTTCCCATTCCCAGGCACTTTCTAAAATATCATCCAAACCGTATTGGGGACGCCAACCCATTTTTTTTCGAATCATGGAAGAGTCTGCGATAAGAATCGCCGGATCTCCCGGACGCCGTTTTTGATAGCTTACAGGGATTTCACGTGACGAAATTTTTTCGGCCCGCTCGTAGACCTCCTGAACAGAATATCCCTTTCCCGTACCAACATTAAACGATTGATTATAAATACGATTCATTTTCTTGAGCCCCAGGGTGTGGGCCCGCGCTAAATCTAAAACATGAATAAAGTCACGTACAGCGGTCCCGTCTTTCGTCGGGTAATCACGCCCGTACACGGAAAATCTTTTTATCTTCCCCAATGACGCCCAAAAGAGAAGAGGGATCAAGTGTATTTCATTTGCGTGATTCTCCCCTAAAACCCCATCGGCCCCGGCCGCGTTAAAATATCGAAGATTCACGTACTTGATGGAGTATCTTAGGCTTAAACTCTTCAAGAGTTCTTCAACCACAAGTTTTGTTTTTCCATAAGGATTAATAGGACACTTAGGGTCATGTTCTTTGATGGGTGTTCTTTTGGGATTTCCATAGACGGCCGCCGTAGATGAAAAAACAATTTTGGACGATCCGTATTCGATCATCGTACGAAGTAGATTAAGGCTTCCTAAAACATTATTTTCATAATATATCCATGGATTTGCAACGGATTCACTCACAGAAATCAATCCCGCAAAATGAATCACAGCCTCAAACCGATACTGACGAAAAAGCTCCCGAATTTGATTGAGGTTTTTTAAGTCCGCTTGATGGTACGGAATTTTCTGAGGAATGGATTTTCTCGTCCCGCTTGAGAAATTATCCATAATGACAACATCAAACCCTTCCTGCCTCAGCTGATGGGCCGTAACGGAACCGATATAACCCGCGCCCCCTGTCACCAGAACTTTCATGCCCGTTTCTCCTTGAGTACCTGCTTGATCTTGTCTACAATATAGTCCAAATCACTCTCCGTTAGTTCAGGATAGCACGGTATGGCAAAAAGTTCCTTCGACGCTCTCTCTGAGACGGGATAGTCGCCCAAATGACCGTCAAGAAAACGAAAGCATGTCTGCAAATGAAGCGGTTTAGGATAATACGTACGTGAATCAATACCGCACTCGTTAAGATATTTTACAATCCGGGGTTTATCCCGGCTTCTAAGGACAAACTGGTGATAAACATGGGTATTGCCCTCAGGAACCAAAGGGAGATCCGTCGGACAATCTCTGAGACGTTCCCGATAACCTTCCGCGTGCCGGGCTCGCTTTTCATTCCATCCTTGAACATATTTTAATTTGACTTTTAGTACGGCGGCCTGGAGCGTATCGAGCCGGCCGTTCGTCCCCAGATAAACGTGATCGTATTTAGCTTTAGGCTCTGTTCCCTGGTTACGAAAAGCCCGAAGTTTTTGCGCCGTCTCTTTATCCCCCGTTAAAACCATTCCGGCGTCGCCAAAGGCCCCTAGATTTTTTCCCGGAAAAAACGACAAAGTTCCGCAGTTCCCGAGTGTTCCCGCAAACTGATTTTTATACTGTGATCCAAAAGATTGCGCGTTGTCCTCAATGACATATAAATGATGCTCGCGCCCCAATGCTAAAATCGAATCCATTTCAGCCGGCTGTCCGTATAAGTGGACAGCAATGACAACTTTAATCGGGTTTTTTGATTTTTTCAAAATATCGGAAAGCCGGTTGGGATCCATGTTAAATGTTTTGGGATCAATATCACAGAATACGGGAACACCTCCCGCCTTGATAATGGCTCCCGCGGTAGCATAATACGTGAATGCCGGACACACAACATGCTCCCCCGCCTTGAGTCCGAGCGCCCATAATGACAAAACAAGCGCTTCTGTTCCACTGGACACCCCCACGGCAAAAGGGCTTTTGAGATATTGCTCAATGTCCGCCTCAAACTCTCTCACTTCAGGGCCATTGATAAAAGCTCCGCACTCAATGACTTTTTGCATCGCGTCATGGATTTCTTCTCGGATTGGGTCCAATTGCGCCTTAAGGTCAAGAAGGGGAATCTTTTTTGGTACTGTCATACCCGGCATCCCTTTTTTGTATGAGCCATATGTAGGGCGTCATTCTAGCTTTTGGAATCCATGTATGTCAAGGTAAGTCATCCGATAAGCTCAATTTTCAGACGGAATAAGGTCTCTTCGATCAAATCAAACTAGAGTTGCCCCGAAGAGCCTCTCATGTTAAAATTCGCATTCTGATAGAGTTATGAAAATCACGTTTGGAGCCCCCTCTTGAGCCGCCTAAAAAATACATCTGTCGTATGGCATATAAGCCTCATCATTCTTCTTGTAGCCCTATGCTACATCCCGATCCTCCAAAGCGATTTTATTGATCTTGAGGACACACAGCTCATTCTTGAAAATCCGGTTATTAAAAACCTGAATCGATCCCATTTGCAATTTCTTTTCAAAAATGCTCAAATTACACAATCTTCTCCTTTATCTTTAATTACATTCGCTTTGGATTATAAATTATGGAAGACAAATCCACTCGGATATCATGTCACGAACGGGGTAATATATGTATTTTTATGCGTGTTCCTTTATCTTTTTTTAGAAAAACTTTTGAGGTTCCGGAACTATGCTTTTATTTTTGCCCTCCTCTTCGCCCTTCATCCAAGCCATATTTCCGTCGTAACGTGGATTTCTTCCAGAGGACTTATTCTCTCGGGGCTTTTTCTTGTGCTTTGTCTCTATTTCTTTCAAAAACACATGATGGACAAAGACACATATTCGTACACGTCTTTGACGGTTCTTCTTAGCATATACATTTTGGGTCTTTTGTCTTCTTGGCGTATCATGTACTTACCGCTGCTTTTGCTGCTTTTGGATATTACTTCTTTTAGAAATATAAGTCTAAAGGCCTTCGCGCAAAAGCGGCTTAAGACGCATGTGGTTCTTGGCCTCACAACCCTCGGTTACTTGTTTTACATTACGAGCGGATTAACCCAGGGGACGTTCTCGATTTTTGAGCCATTGTGGACAAAAGTTATTCTTATTTTTCGGTTTTTCTTTTACCCCCATCCATTGTCCATCATTTATCCTCTCAGTAACTTGCAAAATACATCGACCTATATTTGGGGCTTTGCGATTTTTTGCCTTCTACTTATTTTGGTCACCACTTCCATTTTTAAAAGTCGCTACCGTCATTTCATACTGACCTTTGTTGTCCTATCACTTTTGTTCAGTATTTTATTTACGGATGATACCTATTTCACTTTGAGACAATCCTTCTATCCATCTATCGCTCTTGTGATATTTTTTGCCGTCAGCTTCGAAATCTTAACTCACATTTCAAAAAGTAAATCTCTGGAAAGATGGATACTCCTCGGCGCTTCTCTTTGTGCCGTAATTTTTCTTCCCCTCACGTACAATCATAATCTCACTTGGAAAAATTCATTTAAAGTTTGGCATAACGTAAAAGCGATTTTCCCGGACAATACCATCTCTTACAATCAGCTCGGAAAACTTTATATCGCCAAAGGCGACCTGGGGGCGGCCGAAAAAGAGCTTCTCGTTGCCATTGAAAAGAATCCGGATGATCTCTTTAGTTATGTTAACCTAGGCATCCTTCATCAAAAACGCGGCCAAATAGACAAAGCCATTGTCACTTACCAAAAGGCCTCTGAAAACAATCCGGATTCGGATATTCCCCATTACCATTTGTTTCAAATTCACGTGTCCCTTGGGGACACCGAAAAAGCGAGAGAGGAACTCAAGGAAGCCATACGGATCAAGCCCAATATTCACATTTATCATGCCTTTCTCGCGGACATCTACAGAAAAGAAAATCTGATAACAGACGCCATTAAAGAATACAGACTCGCCATTAAACTGTATCCTGTGCATATGGAATATTATGAGCAGCTGGCCAAACTTTACATGATGAATTCTCAATACGATAAAGCTCTCAGAAATTTTTCGATCGTGCTTCGTTCTCAACCCCGAAATATCGAGATAAAGTACCAAGTCGGATTAATTCTTTTCGAGATGAAAAACTTTCGACAGGCAAAACCAATGTTTCGTGATGTCATCAATCGCGACCCTCTCAATTATTTGCCTTTCTATTATTTAGCCAAAACACTAGCGGAACTCAAAGACTATAAAAAAGCTCATGACTACTTCACGCAAACGATTAAACTCAGGCCCAATCTCACGATAGCCATGGTTGATGAGGGATTGCTCTATTTCGAGGAAGGGCAGTTTGATCAGGCCCAAACCATGCTCATCAGAGCCCTGCGGGTAAACCCTAATATGTACAAGGCCCGCAGGGCCCTGGACAAAGTCCGCAAGGCCAAACACGCTTTAAGTAAATCAGCTGAGAAGGAACAATGACGATTCTGTACAATATTGCTTTATTCATATCATTTATTCTCTTTCTTCCCTACTTTCTCTACCAAATCCTAACGACGCATAAATACAAGGAAGGTACATTGTGTCGCTTGTCAGGCAATATTTGTGCGGGTTGTCATGTTCCAAAGCAAGGCAAAATCCTTCTCATCCATGCCGTTTCTGTCGGGGAAATACAGGCCGCCGGCCCATTAATAGAGAAAGCCCTCACGACCTGGCCCCATCATATTGTCGTTACAACAACAACGAAAACGGCTCAAGATTTAGCGAGACAAAAATACTTGCACCATCCCAGAGTTTCTGTTACATATTTCCCATTGGATTTCCCTTGGGCCTCTTCTAAATTTCTCAATATCCTCAACCCTGACATGATCCTGATAATGGAAACAGAAATTTGGCCGAATTTTCTCAATACGGCCTCCAAAAAACATATTCCTGTTTTTTTAGTTAACGGACGGATTTCGCCTAGAGCCTTTAAGCGGTACCGATTGATTCGCTGGGGACTCAAAAAATATCTGTCTTTATTTCGAGCCTTATTCATGCAAACGGACGACGATCGAGAGCGCATTCTCTCGATGGGAGCTCCGGCTGAAAGAACAACAGTCATCGGTAACATCAAGTTTGATTACACTCCGCCGGAAACTCTCGAGCTCGCTTCAAGGCGCTGGAGGACTCACTTAGGAATCACAAAAGGCCAAAAAATCCTCATCGCCGCCAGCACGCACAAAGGCGAGGAAAGTCTTTTTTTAAGGGCCTTTTCGGATATCGAACAAAAATGTTTATCACACGACATAGTATTACTCATCGCGCCGCGCCATCCGGAGCGCATTGATTCTGTTGTTAATGACGTGAAAAATTCCGTCTATCGATCTCAATTCACTTTATTGAGCGAACTTAAAACATTTGACAAAGACAAAAGGCCCAAAGTCATTATCATCGATAAGCTTGGCATTTTAAGTTCTTTGTTCAGCATTGCTGATATTGTTATTATGGGTGGAAGTTTTGTTCCGGTCGGCGGACACAATATTCTAGAGCCCTCCGCGTATGGACGCATAACGATTTGCGGTCCGCATATGGAAAATTTTCAGGAAATTTTCAATCTATTTTCTCGCCATGACGCTCTTGTTTCGGTTAAGGACTGGGTTGGATTGGTCGATCGAGCTCATGACATTCTCATGAACAATGCTGCCCAATCCAAAATTGGCGAACGGGCTCTTCGATTGCTCAGCCAAAACCAAGGAGCCACATCAAAGACTATGGAGGCCATCCAATCGTGGCTTCGGGCCTCCCCCGAAGCCCGGGCGTGAAGGCCCGGTGTCTCAACTTCTAATAATCTATCATAAGCCTTTATTTATAAAATAGATACGTATATTCTGTTTTTGATTTCAATTTTCAAATTTTTCTGGATTTTTCAAGTCAGTTTCAATATAATACTGTTCTCGACTTTCCGAAAAATAAAGATCTGAACATTCACTTTTCACACAGGCATGATATTTTAGAGGAGTTCGTTTATGTCCAGCTACAGGCACCCATTCTTTGTAACATTTATATGTTCCCTCCTCCTCAGCGTTGCTACGTACGTCGCAGCCCAAGACAATCCGGCACAACCATTTTTTCAAGTCACCCCTGAAGAATATGAAAAAGCCCAGCAGCTGGAAAAAGTCGACCAAGGGCCGCACACATCAACATTTCAGTGGTGGCCGTCGGACGCACAGCCCGGGCCGGTTCCTGATGACAATCCGGATAAACACGGCATGTGGTGGTGGCCGGAAGTCCCCGGGGAATATCTGCCTTGGGGAAATCGCGGTTTTGTCTATGTGTGGAAAATTATCCCCGGCGATATAGAAAAAGGTGAACCGGCCATTGTTATCAAGAAAATTCTTAAGAACGTGAAAATTTATTTTGACTACGATAAATCTGATTTACGCGAAGATGCCCTGGGGATCCTCCATGACGCGGTTCGCGTTCTAAAAAAACATCCGGAAACCTCGATCCTCATTACCGGAAACACCGATGTCCGAGGCACCGAACAGTACAACGACGCTTTAGGTGAAGATCGAGCTCGGGCGATTCAAGATTATATGCTGGCCAAAACCATTTCAGCCGATCGAATTAAAATTGTGAGCCGTGGAAAACTGGATGCCGTTGCCCCCGTAAGTGATTTTGAGGGTATGCAAAAAGACCGTAACGCGCAATTCATGGTTGCCGATATTATCGAAATTCCCATTCCCCCGGAGGAGCTTGCGAAATATAAAAAGGAACAGCTTCTAGAAATACAAGACCTTGAATCGACTCTTCAGGTATCGTTTGAAGATTATACCGTGAAAAAGAACGATACTCTTTGGAGCATTGCCAATGACATGTACGGAAAGCCCCATCGATGGAAAAATATCTACAACGCGAATCGCGATATCATTTCAGATCCTAACAACCTAAGAGCCGGGTCCATCATTAAACTTCCTAGAGAGTAGGTTCTCTAACTCATCTTCTAACACGATGATCCTTTTGGCCCCCAAACAGGATGTCTACAAACAAGGAGACGTTGTATGCATTTAAGACAAAGAAACACCCGGGACAAAAACTTATCGACGGATCTTTTAGCTGTCTTTGTAACTGACACCAATAAAGGAACTCTTTTATCGACTTGCCCGAAGCCGATTAAGCCCATACTTCAAAAATATATTCAGCTTTTCCAGGCCAAAAAATTAAAGTGCGACATACTCATTCCCGTGGGGGATGTTCTTTCGAACATACAATATATCTTTTTAGGATTTCAAGGTCTTATTAAATTCTACAAGCCCGGGGATGCTGTCCGGATTCTCGCGTCACGCGTTCTCAAGCAAACCAAACCTTTAAATCTCAAAAAAGTCTCTGTACTTATAACTGACGCGGACATGAGGCCTTACTTCACACCCATTCTTCAGGGGATGCTTCTTGGGTTTTACACTTTTGACAAGTATAAAAGCTCGCCTTCAAAGTATCAACCTGAAATCGAATTCTGGACATCCCAAAAATATGCCTCCGTGGCCAAGAGACTCATCCATCGGCAAGATGTCCTTTGTGAGTCCGTCAATCATTGCCGGGATCTCATCAATGAACCCGGTGACGTTGCCATCCCGGAAACATTCGCGAAACATGCGCGCTCGATTTCAAAAAAACATGGTTTAACGTGCGAAGTCTTGAATGAGTCGGATTTAAAGCGCCTTGGGTATCCGGCTCTCATTGCTGTCGGAAAAGGAAGTATCCATCCTCCGCGTCTTATCACTATGAAATACAAAAAAAGGGGGCATAAAAAACACCTCCTTCTTATCGGAAAAGGCATCACGTTTGATACCGGGGGGATTTCGATCAAACCCGCGAATGAAATGTGGGAAATGAAAGGCGACATGTCCGGGGGAGCCGCGGTTCTGTTCACGATGGAAGCCATTGCCCGTCTGGACTGTCCTGTTAATGTCACGGCTATCATTGCCACGGCCGAAAACGCCATAGGTTCACGCGCCCAAATGCCCGGAAATATTTTTTTCGCGAAAAACGGAAAATCGATTCATGTCGATAATACGGATGCGGAGGGGCGTCTTGTTCTCACAGACGCGTTCGCGAGAGCCGAGAAAGAAAAAGCGGATTATATTGTGGATATCGCCACGCTCACCGGGGCCTGTGTGCGCGCTCTTGGGACAGAAATTGCCGGAGTAATGGGGAACACACAAAATCTTATCAAAGCCATTCAAGCCGCGGGAAAGGTTCAGGGCGAAGAATTTTGGGAACTTCCGCTCTTTCCCCCTTATAAAAAACAGCTTGAATGTCCGCATGCCGATTTAAATAATATTGGTACGGGATACGGCGGAGCCATAACCGCAGGCTTGTTTTTACAGGAGTTTATTCCCGATAAAGCCCGATGGGCCCATCTTGATATTGCAGGACCTTTTATCACAACGAAACCGGAAAAATATTTTAACGAAGGGGCAACGGGATTCGGCGTACGAACATTCGTTGAGCTTGCCCTCAACTTTAAAAAATACTTAAAACCGTAATTCGTAAATGGTAAATAGCTTAAAGTTCAAACATTTGGGCTGGATTTTGCAGAACTCATTCCTTTTGAATTCAATGGCAGATTCTGAATAAAATTACTTCTTTAATTTTTCCGTTTTTAAACGATTTACAAATCACGATTTACCATTTACGGCTTTTACCCCGTCAACGATCCCATGAGGGCAATGAGCGGCATAAACATCGCGATCACAATAAACCCGACGATAACGGCCATGACCACAATCAAAATGGGTTCCATAAGAGATGTCAAGGCCCCTACAGCCACATCAACTTCCTCATCATAATTATCGGCGATTTTGAAAAGCATTTGATCTAAAACACCCGTTTCTTCTCCGACATCGATCATACTCACAACCATCGGCGGAAACACGTTACACTGCCCAAGAGGCGCGGCAATGCTTTCGCCCTCCCGAATACTGCTCCTGACACTTTCGATGGCATTCGCAATAACAGAATTCGCTATCGCGTCTTTCACAATGCTTAATGATTGTAAAATGGGAACACCACTCCCAATCATGGTTCCCAATGTCCGTGTAAAATTGGCGATGGCAACCTTTTGAACGAGGGGGCCGACAATCGGTAATTTCAGTTGAATATGGTCAAAATAGAATTGTACTTTTTCTATTTTTCTCAAATATTTAAATCCTACAATGAGGCCCACAACCCCAACGATCATCAAATGCCATTTTTCTCGAAACGCATCACTCACATTCATCAAAAATAAAGTTGGTCCCGGCAGCGCTTCTCCCATATCACGAAACACCTCTTTAAATTTTGGGATGACGAACGTCATTAAGACAGCAATAACGCCGATAGACATAACAATAACAACGGCCGGATAAATCATGGCGGCGGCTACTCTGCTTTTCAAACGCGCGTTTTTTTCGCTAAAATCTGCCAAACGATTTAAAACCACATCAAGCACTCCGCCCACTTCTCCGACTTTCGTGATACTGATATAAAGCTTATCAAACGCTTTAGGGAATTTTCCTAGGGCTTCAGAAAACGTGCTTCCTGATTCCACATCTTCGGCTACGGATTTTAACGCGTTTTTGAGCGCCCCGGGTTTGAGCTGGTCATGGAGGATGTTCAGACTTCTTAACAGGGGCAATCCCGCGTCGATCAGTGTTGCTAATTGTCTTGAAAAAACCGTAATCTCTTTTGCTTTAACCCTTGTCGGTTCAAACAAAGTGATATTGAGATTGAAGCCTTTTTTCTCCTTACCGGCTTTCTTCTCGATACGAACATCTGTTGGAAAGAGGCCTAAATCCCTTACTTTGTTAATGGCACTCGCCGGATCAGCGGCATCGATGATACCGGTCTGTTCTTTGCCCTGGGAATTTATCGCGGTATATTCAAAATTCGGCATATGCTAGGAGTTTCCAGTCTTCAGTCTTCAGTTTTCAGTTGCCCGTTTTCTTTTTTTGATCTTTTGCTCTTAACCATTTACCATTTACGATTTACGATTTACAGATCTCTATAGAATATACCATATTTCTCTATGTTTCGCGAACTACCTCGTCAAAACTGGATGTTCCGTCAAAAATCTTATTGAGAGCGTCCTTGCGTAAAAGCAACATTCCCTCTTGAACGCCAACATCCCGAATCTCTGAAGAAGGCCTTTTATCGAGGATCATCTCCCGCAATCGATCCGAGAGAACAAAAACTTCAAAAATACCTATTCGGCCTTTATATCCCGTATTGTTGCATTTTGGGCATCCTTTGGCTCGATAAAACTTTTTATCCCCGACTTCTTCCGGTTTGAGCTCTAAGGAATCTAGAATGTAGGGATCCGGGCTATAGGCTTCACGGCAAAACGAGCACAATTTTCTGACAAGCCTTTGAGCGATAACACATTCGAGAGTGGACGTGATTAAAAATGGTTCAATCCCCATATCTATCAGCCGTGTCACGGCCGTAGGCGCATCATTCGTATGAAGCGTGGACAATACCAAATGCCCGGTGAGGGATGCTTGGACAGCAATTTGAGCCGTTTCCCTATCACGAATTTCTCCGACCATGATCACATCCGGATCCTGCCTCAGAATAGACCGCAAACATCTCGCAAACGTCAAATCAATCTTGGGATTGATAGCAATTTGTATAATACCATCCATGTCATACTCGACAGGATCTTCCGTGGTAATAATTTTTCGCTCTTCCGAATTTAATTCTTTGAGCATCGAATATAAGGTTGTTGTTTTTCCGGAACCGGTAGGGCCTGTTACGAGAATAATCCCATTAGGTTTATAAATGATGGATCGTGTTATCTCTTCGATGTTTTTTTCCATTCCGAGATCACGGTAATCCAATGCGGTGGCTCCTCTGTCTAAAACACGCATCACAACACTTTCGCCAAAGATGGTCGGCAGTGTTGACACACGCAGGTCAACGGGTCTTTTTTTAATACTGATTCCGATACGTCCGTCTTGGGGTAAACGTCTTTCCGCGATATCCATATTTGCCATCACTTTAATCCGGGACGTAATAGCCAGACTGAGGTGTTTGGGAGGAGGGGCCATCTCGAACAACATACCGTCGATACGGTATCGTACACGAAAAGTATCATCAAAAGGCTCAAAGTGAATATCACTCGCTTCGTCTTTAACGGCTTGCAGTAAAATTAAATTTAACAATTTGACAACGGGGGCGTCATTCACCATAGACTCAAGATCCTGAAGATCGTCTTTGGCTTCTTCGGCTTCCGTCAACAAATGCTCGCTATCACTAATTCTTTCAAGAAGGCTTTCCACTGACTCCATTTCAGCACCGTAATATTTGCTAACCAAAGTCATGATATCTCTCGTGTCGCCTATCACACCCTTGACTTCGCAGCCCAACATAAACCGTAAATCGTCCAAGGTGTTCACATTGAGTGGATCTGCCATAGCGATAGTGAGGATGTTTTGATCATATTGCAGAGGCATTACCTTGTAGACTTTAGCCATAGAAGCCGATACTTTTGAGACCGCCTCCTTAGAAACATCAACATTCTGAAGATCCACATAGGGCATACTCTCCTGGATGCTTAATGACATGAGAAGGTCTTGTTCGGAAATATAGCCTAAATCGATCAAAATTTCTCCAAGACGCTGTCCTGTTCGCGGCTGAACTTCCAAGGCTTCATCCAGCTGAGCGTAGGTAATGAGATTATGATTGCGAAGAATCTCACCTAACATAATTTGTTGTTTCTTAAAATCCATCTATCGCTCCGCTCCAATAAAAGCTACAATGTCATAGGTTATTTGAAGAAATCTTTATTTTTCTCTGCATCTTTGTGTCTTGTGTTTTAAACTATTTA
>JADFSZ010000193.1 GCA_022560555.1 PVC group bacterium | reverse complement strand
CGGTTTGCGCCCGCGCGGTACTATTGCCGGGCGCCGCGTGACAGAATTAATGAATATAAGTTAGACGTGTTTTTGAACGGACAAAATTTGAATCCTGAGGACATCAAAAAAAGATATCGAATCGACCAAAAAACTTGTTTTATTTCATCCTCTATTTTATTTTTCGATGGCTTTTCTGCTATGTTTACCGCGAGGGGCGTATGAAAATGTACGAACTTGGATTGCTGTAATCGGCATTTTGATATTTTTCCCCTATGACCATGTCAGGTTGTCAATCGTGAAAACCGGTAAAGGCAAAACAGATTAAAAAATCAAGAAAGGGAATGCTATGGACAATAAATTCATTCTAAATTTTACGCCAACCGGTATGATACCGACGAAAGAAATGACTCCTCATGTTCCGACTCAGCCGGATGAAGTCGTCAGCCAAGTCTTCGAAGTCGCCGCGGTGGGCGTGAATATGGTGCACCTCCATGCCAGGGATCCCCAGTCAGATGAACCTACCTATAAAAAAGATATTTATGCTAAAATGATCGGAAAAATCCGTGAAAAGCATCCGGATCTCGTCATCTGTGTGTCCACCAGCGGGAGAACTTTTTCTGAATTTGAAAAACGATCCGAATGCCTGGATCTTACCGGAGATCTTAAGCCTGATTTCGGAAGTTTGACATTAAGTTCGCTTAATTTTAATAAAATAGCGAGTATCAATACTCCCGCTATGATCCAGGATCTTGCTCAAAAAATGCTGGATAACGGTATTAAACCGGAACTCGAAGTTTTTGATCTTGGAATGATTAATTACGCGCACTATTTGATCAAAAAACAATTGATCAAAGAGCCGTATTATTTCAATCTTATCTTAGGGAACATTGCCTGCGCGCAAGCGAATTTATTATCACTGGGACTTATGGTCAAAGAGTTGCCCGGGGAATCTGTTTGGGCGGTAGGAGGGATCGGCCAAGATCAGATCAAGATGAATGCCATGGGCATTATTGCCGGCGGGGGCGTCAGGATCGGACTCGAGGATAATATCTATTTTGATAACGAGCGTACACGGCTGGCCACGAATATAGAACTCGTTCAACGAATCCTTGTTGTCGCGCAAGCCATGGGCAGAACTCCTTACAGTCAAAAAGAAGCAAGAACGATATTGGGCTGCTGACATTTAGACATAAGAGCAACAAAAAAATACTAAATTAAACGAGAAAAATGAAAATACTGCATATGATCAGCAGCGGAGGGAAGTACGGAGCCGAAGGAGTGATTTTGTCTCTCTGTAAAGGTCTGAAGGAGCATAAAATATCTCCGTTTCTCATCGGGATTCATAACACCTATCAGCCTCATTTGGAAATCCTCGATCATGCCCGTGAAAGAGGAATTGACGCGCAAGAAATACTGTGCCGAAAACAATGGGATAAAAACACCATCAAAGATCTTCAGTCTTATATCAAAAACCATGATATTCAAATCGTTCACACTCACAACTACAAATCTGATTTTTACGGCCGGGCCGTTACAAAGGGGACAAGAGTCAAGCACTGCATCACGTCACACGGATGGACATCGGAAAATATAAAAGTCCGAATGTATGAGTGGATTGACCGCCGGATCATGAACAGTGCGGATAAAATTATCTGTGTGTCTGATGCATTAAAAAAACAAAATATTCGCATGGGCGTACGATCAAATCGTTTGGTGATGATCCCGAACGGAATTGATATAGATGATTACACTCTTCGAGTGCGGCCTCTTGAAAAAAAGAGGATCGAAATTGGAGTTGTCGGCCGGCTGTCCCCGGAAAAAGGCCACAAGATTTTAGTGCAAGCTATCAAAATACTTATTCAGGGATTTCCCAATATCCGTATCCTATTTGCGGGTGAAGGTATCTGCGAAAAAGAATTGAGAGTGGATGTCGAACTCGCGGGACTCGAGAAGAATTTTATGTTTTCCGGTTTTCAAAAAGACATCAAAAGTTTCTACCGGTCTATAGATTTTTTGATCATACCGTCGTTAAGTGAAGGTTTGCCATTGACGTTGTTAGAAGCGATGGCTATGGGTGTGCCCATCATCGCAAGTCGTGTGGGAGATATTCCCAAAGTGATAGATCATGAAAAAAACGGAATCCTTGTTGATCCCGCGCGGCCTGATGTGCTTGCGGAAGCGATGGCAGGGTTGATCATAGACATAAAACGCCAAAAAGAAATTACTGCATCTGCCCGCAAAACCGTCGAAAATGATTATACCTCTAAACAAATGTGTGAAACATACGCTGACCTCTATCAAAAATTGTTAAAGAGATTTCGTTGATGGAAGCATCGAAAATCATGGGCTTATCTTTTTGCACGTTACAATATTTAAATGTTTGTTTAATTTCCACTACAACCCGCCTGAAAACAGATTAGAATATAGCATAAGCTATTAATAATACTTGTATTACAACTTCTTCAGGGACGTCTGAAGGCCTTCTAAACTGACATAGTGATGCATTTCTTCAACATAAATCTCTCCCAATATGATACTCAACTAAAATATTATCAATTGCTTACGTTATCAATGTTTGGCATAAATTTTGCGTAATATACCCTGCTTCTATCAAAGCAAAAGCGGAAGTCGCTCCGGGTGTTACCCCCTGCATCAGCACCCGGCCTTTCGCTGAAAATATTAAGAGAGACCGATCATGAGATACTTTTTAACGATTTTAGCAACAACGATAATGGTGATTAGCTTATCAACTCCGGTTGATGCGGCCTTGTTTTTCTGCGGGAATCGATATGCCCCCGTGGGCGGACAAAGTTTTGGTGAAAAAG
>JADFSZ010000026.1 GCA_022560555.1 PVC group bacterium | reverse complement strand
TTACTGGATCATACCTGCAAAACGATCTCTAAAGAATCCTTGCACCTCCCGGGCCCGGATTGGGTGAACCGGATTTTTACTCATTCCGACAGACCCACACCCGTGTTAGGCAGCCTTCAAAAGCTTTTTAGTCACGGTCGTCTCGGTGGAACCGGCTACATGTCAATTTTACCCGTAGACCAGGGGATCGAGCATTCGGCCGGAGCCTCGTTCGCAAAAAACCCGATTTATTTTGATTCGGAAAACATCATAAAACTTGCGATTGAAGGCGGTTGCAATGCTGTCGCGTCTACGCTGGGGGTTCTTGGCTCTGTGGCCAGGAAATACGCCCACCAAATCCCTTTTATTCTAAAATTGAATCACAACGAAATCCTCACATATCCGAACAAATTTGATCAGGTCTTTTTCGCATCGATTAAACAGGCCCGCGACATGGGGGCTGTTGCCGTCGGCGCGACGATCTATTTTGGATCGAATGAAAGCACGCGTCAAATCGTTGAAGTGAGCAAGGCTTTTGAAATGGCTCATAAATGCGGTTTAGCAACCATTCTCTGGTGCTACTTGAGAAACAGCGCGTTTAAGACTGAAGGCCAAGACTACCACACCAGCGCCGATTTAACGGGTCAAGCCAATCATCTGGGCGTCACGATCGAAGCCGATATTATCAAACAAAAACTCCCTACTCTGAACGGCGGATATAAAGCTGTGAATGCCCAGGGAAAATCCTACGGAAAATATGATGAGCGAATGTATACGGAACTTTCATCTGACCATCCGATTGATCTGACACGTTACCAAGTCGTGAATAATTATATGGGCCGGATGGGATTGATTAACTCGGGAGGCGCTTCCGGTGCTGATGATTTTGCCGAAGCGGTCACAACGGCTGTTATCAATAAGCGCGCGGGCGGAATGGGTTTAATCAGCGGACGCAAAGCGTTTCAGCGCCCCATGAAGGAAGGCGTTCAGCTTCTTAATCTGATTCAGGATGTTTACCTCTGTAAGGACATCACCATCGCATAAAGACCGTACGTAGGTATTTGTAAATTGGTATTCGTCTTTAAAAACGATAAGGGCAGAAGGTTATCACCTCTGCCCTTATTTCTTTTGGAACCAATTACCACGTACTATTTACAACTTTTATTTAATCTTTTCTATTTTCGTCTTCTTGAGGGCATCCTCAATGAGTTCTTCAATATCGAGCTTCTTCTCTTCGGTCCGAATGATGTCTTGTCCGGCATTCGTGGTGGGATGCGTATCAACAAATAATGTACAGCAATCTTCATAGGGGCGAATAGAAATATCATATGTTCCGATCAAACGCGCTTTTTTTGTAATCTCGGTTTTATCATAGGTAAGAATCGGTCGATAAATTTGCATGCCCGTAGCTTGTCCCACAGCGTCCATATTGCCTAACGTTTGGGACGCGACTTGACCCAAACAGTCTCCGGTCACAAGCCCGGCATAGTTTTCCTTAAGAGATATTTTTTCGGCCAACCGCACCATCATCCGGCGATTGAGAATCACTCCATACCGCGGAAGGCAGCGCTCATGAATTGTTTCCTGAATATGCGTGAAATGCACAATCCACATATCCATCCGAAACTGATTCCGGGCCAGTACACGTGCAAGATCCTTCACTTTGTTGAGAGCTTGGTTACCCGTATAGGGAAAACTGTGAAAATAAATCGGGAAAATTTCAGCCCCGCGTTTTTGCATCAGATATCCGGCCACGGGTGAATCAATTCCACCGGATAAAAGGAACCCAAGACGTCCGGCTGTCCCGACAGGCAATCCTCCGGGACCTTGAACTTCCTCGACAGAAATATACGTATCATCTTTATGAACATCCACGCGTACGCAGACTTCGGGATTCTTTAGACCGACCGTCCAGTTCGGGAATGTGTCAATCACCTGACTGCCGAGTTCACGTCCGATATCTTCGCTTGTGAAAGGAAACCCTTTATATTTACGTTTCGCTCGAATAGCAAATATTTTGGCCGAATGCGTTCGCGGATCATCTTTTAATATGGATAACGCGCCGGACAATATTTCTTCCCATTCTGTTGGGACTTTATAAATCAGACGAGTTCCGACCACGCCAAAAACACCCGCGGCCTCATGAAGAACTTCTCTTGTGTCCCCGCTTGTATCAATCAGGATTCGACCTTCACTAGAATGAATGTGAAGGTCTTTGAAAGCAACCAAGCGTGCACGAATATTCTTGACGAGGATTTTCTCAAACCGGCTTCGGTTCCCTTTCTTGAGGGCAATTTCACCATATCTAACAAGCACGAGAGCCTTCATAGGGCCGGCTCTTTGGTCATCAGTCTTTGGACCGTCTCACAAAAACGCTCAACATCGTCTTCGGTCGTCAAAAGTCCGAATGACACACGAATGAGTCCATCAAGGACACGTGCGTCAATAGAAAAATCTTTCCAAAAAGTTTTATCTTTCTGGCTTTTTTCAGAACAGGCGCTTCCGGAAGAAACAAAAATATTCTGAGACTCTAATTCATGGATAAAAACTTCGCTTTTTTTGTTCACAATACTAAAAAGGGATATAAAACATGATCGATCCTTCCCCGGAGGCGGGCCGATCCAAACCATGTCTTTCGATGAAAGGACACTCTGATAAATTCTTTCTTGAAGCGGAATCATTTTCTTTTGGTATTCTTCTAAGATGAGTCCCTTTAGAGCCGCAGCGGTTCCGATAGTACCGGCAACATTTTCGGTTCCGCTTCTCATTCCACGTTCCTGTCCGCCTCCCCGAATCAACGGCTCCATGGATATGGCCGGACGCTTAAATATCCCCCCGATTCCTCGAGGCCCGTGGAATTTATGACTCGACCACGTAAAAAAATCCGGCATGTGAGAAACTCCCGGCAAAGAATATTTTGCGAACCACTGCACACCGTCCACATGAAAACGCGTCTGGGGATTGGCGGATTTGATAGCCCGATAGATCCCGGTGATATCCTGTTTAACACCGATTTCATTATGAATGCCGATGATACTGACTAGTTCCGTTTCCGGACGGATTTTTTGACTGACCGATTCGGGTGAAATCACACCTAAAGCGTCCGGCTTCATCCATTCCACTTCATAACCTTTTTCTTTAAGGCCCCCGACGGCTTCTCGGGACGAGGGGTGTTCTATGTCGGACATCAGGATATGATTCCGTTTTTTATTGGCTTTTCTCGTTCCATGCAGTAGAACTGTTTGATTAGCTTCCGTGGCCCCTCCTGTGATAATGAGCCACTCGGAGGGCAATCCGGCAAATTCGGCAATTTCTCTTTTCGCCGCAATAAAAACATCCTGAGCATGTACACCCAAGTTGTGAAGACTCGAAGGATTTCCAAAATCCTCCTCCATCGACTCTGATACGGCTCGTATTACAGCCGGAAGCGGTTTTGTCGTTGCCGCATTATCCAGATATACAATGCGTTTCATATAAGTCCATAATATTTGAGTTTGAGTGCTGTCGATCGGCACACGCGATCACAAAATTCTTCTGAGGTTACTAACCTTACACGAACCCGTGAAAATCGTCAAGAATCAGAATCTTGAAGAACATTTTTCGCTATTCAAGAGCGGCTTTGATAATGCTTAGTTTTTAGATTTTAACGCGGGGCTTTTTGGACAAGGATATTTCGCCTTGTTTTTTCGTTAACTGAGTTTTTTGTCATTCGGATTTTGTCATTTGTCATTTGTCATTTACAGTTTACTGTTCACCGTTTACTGTTTACCATTTACGGAATTATGTTTTTTCTTTTCCGCGGGCCATCAAAACTTTTCCCGTCCGAACAATTTCAATAATGCCGTATTTTTCCAGCAAACTAATAAATGAATCCAGCTTTTCTGTATTACCGGTCACTTGAATAATCAGCGAGTCTTCGGTAAAGTCGACAGTTTGGGCCTTAAAGTGATCTACCAGAAGCATGACTTCGGCCCTTTTTGCTGCATCCGCGGCAACCTTAATCAAAGCAAATTCTTTTTCTACCACTGCTTGTTCTATATGTTCTGTCACTCGAATAACATCCACCAATTTCCCAACCTGTTTAATGATTTGAATCAGTGTTTCGCGATCTCCGAGAGCCGTAATTGTCATCCGTGAATAATGCCCGTCTAAGGCAGGCGACACGACGAGAGAATCGACATTGAAACCGCGCCTGGCAAACACCAGCGCGATTCTAACCAGCACACCCGGTTTATTGGCCACAAAAACGCTGATGGTATGCATTTCCCTTCTGGTCAGTTTTTGTTCTGTTGCGGATGTTTGCACCTTCTCCATGTTGTATCCTTATTTTAATTTTTCACGTTTCATCATTCATTCGTCATTTGTCATTGTGCATATGTCTTGTGACTTTGTGATCATGCACCTTGTATCTTTGCATCTTGTGTCTTGTATCCTTGTATCTTTTAACCATTTACCAGTTTTTGTTTTTGATCTTTTGTTCTTATACCATTTCCCATTTACGATTTACCAATTACTGTTTTTACGTGCTTCCTGTAGGTTTTTCCATCCTCTTCTTCGGTTTTTCAATGATCATGTCATAGGCGGATTTCCCCGCGGGAATCATCGGGAACACGTTATCTTCCTTGATCACTTCCGCGTGAATCACGCAAGGGCCGTCATTATATTCCATCGCTTTCGTGAGAACTTTTCTGACATCCGCCGAACGTTTAATGCGAAAAGCTTTTGCCCCGTACGCTTCGGCCAATTTCACAAAATCCGGATTCCCTTTGAGATCCACCCCGCTCAAACGGTTATCAAAAAAGAGCTCCTGCCACTGACGGACCATTCCGAGATATTTGTTGTCAATAATAAGAACCTTCAGGTGGAGTTTATGAATCACGGCTGTCGCCAATTCAGACAACGTCATTTGAAATCCACCGTCACCGACAATAGCCACAACTGTTTTATCGGGACATCCGAACTGAGCGCCGATAGCGGCCGGAAACCCATACCCCATCGTACCGGCACCGCCGGACGTGAGCCATGTATCGGGCTCATCGATAAGAAAAAACTGCGCGGCCCACATCTGATGCTGCCCGACATCTGTTGTCACAATAACTTTTCCTTTTGTCACTTTATACATCTCGTCAATAACGTGCTGCGCTTTGAGTCCACCCTGTTTTTTATATTTGAGCGGATATTTTTTCTTATATCCGTTAAGCTCTTTGATCCAATCTTTCGTATCCAAGGGTTTGACATGTTTCACAAGTTCTTCGATGATTTTACGCGCATCTCCGATCGCGTACGCATCGGGAGACAGGATTTTGCCGATTTCCGCCGGATCAATATCCACATGAAGTCTTTTAGCTCCGACACAAAATTTCTTTGTGTCTCCGTTAATTCTATCATCCCAACGTGAACCGATGGAAAAAATCAGATCACAACGTGTTAAAGCTTTATTCGCGTAGGCGGTTCCATGCATTCCCAACATGCCCACACTCAGGCAATGTGTTTCGGGGAAAGCCCCCTTTCCTAAAAGGGTATTGGTTACAGGAGAATTTAGTTTTTCTGCGAGCTTAACGACGGCTTTACCCGCTCGAGCGATCACGGCGCCGTGTCCGATCAGAAGAAGCGGTCTTTGAGACTGATTCAACAATTCCGCCATTTTTAGAATACCCGCTTGATCCAACTTGGCCTCTTCGGGATACCCCGGAAGATCCATGGGAGAATCTAAGGCAGCCGTACACACCCCTGATGTTATATCTTTTGGTAAATCAATGAGGACCGGGCCGGGCCGGCCGGTGTTCGTAATGTGAAAGGCCTCATTCACGATGCGCGGAATATCATTGGATTGCTTGACAAGGTAACTATGCTTTACAATAGGCAGCGTAATGCCAAGAATATCGGCTTCCTGAAAAGCGTCTTTTCCCAAAACAAACGTGGGGGTTTGGCCCGTAAGAACAATCATGGGAACAGAATCCATTTTGGCCGTCATGATTCCCGTCACAGTATTGGTGGCTCCGGGGCCTGAAGTAACAAGCACAACCCCGGGCCTTCCTGTCGCTCTTGCATAACCGTCCGCCATATGGGTGGCGCCTTGTTCATGCCGAACGAGGATCAGTTTGATTTTTGAGTCCACAAGAGCGTCAAATATCGGAATAGCGGCTCCCCCGGAGAGGCCGAAAATATACTCAACTCCATGATTTTCAAGGCATTGTACAAGAGCCTCCGCTCCGGTCCGTGTTTTTTCTGTCCCGCTCATGATAATCCTCTTTTATGATGAAAATTTACAGATAATTAAGCAAGTTGATATAAATTTACCATAGTGTGCAAATAAATGCAAGGAAAAAAACGTAACACTCCATTTTTTTATTATTATCAATTCAAAATGTATGGTATTTTCCACAAACATCTGCAATTTTAATTTTTATATCTCATAAAAATGCATATTTTTTCATAAGTTGCTCTTTTTAGTTTTTCTATAGAATCTGCCCAAAGTCACATTTTGCCAATAAGTGTACTTATATATAGTACTACCAGTATCTTACGATTATATTGATGCGGCGCAACCGCCTGCTTCTTCACGAATGAGTCGCTAAAGCTTGATTTCGTCTAGGTCTCTGTGTATAATTTGGTGATCTTTCCCCTAAGGAAGGACCCCTTATGGGAACTCAATCGATAAGGACTCAATTAAATGGACGCAAAAGACTTATATCAAAAACTCAAGGATGTCAAAATTGGCGGTCACATCTGCCGGTTCACAATGGAAAAATGCCGTGAACTCGCTCCTTTGATCAATGAAATCAATCAGCTGAAGAAAGAAAAAAATGCCGTCATCCTGGTCCATAGCTATGTCTCTGCGGAAATCGCTTATGGAGTCGGCGATTTTGTCGGAGACTCGTACGGTCTGTCCAAAGACGCCATGAATACCAAGGCTGATGTGATTATTTTTTGTGCCGTCAAATTTATGGCTGAAACGGCCAAAATCCTCAATCCGGAAAAAGAGGTTTTGATTCCCAGCGAACTGAATGGCTGCACCCTCGCCGATTCGATTACTCATATCCAGGTGCAAAAGCTCAAAAGAGAATTTCCCGATTATACTTTTGTCTGCTACATCAACACCACAGCCGATGTCAAAGCCGAATGTGACGTCTGTGTCACAAGCTCAAACTGCTATGACATCATTGAAGCGATTCCCAATGATAAGATCATGTTTCTTCCCGATAAACTCATGGGGAAAAATATTATCAAAGAGATGGAATCTCGCGGCGTCAAAAAAGATATTAAGCTCACCAACGGAACATGCTATGTTCACGAGGAATATGCGCCTGAGATGATTGATTACATTCGTCTTCAATATCCTCAAGCGGAAGTATTAAGCCATCCGGAATGTCATCCGAATGTCATTCAAAAATCCGACTTTATTGGAAGCACGGCTCAACTCCTCAAACACATGAAAAGCTCAAAATCCAAAGAATTTCTCCTTCTGACCGAGTGCGGCCTTTCCAGTCATTTTCAGGTCGAGATGCCCGAGAAAAAGATTGTCGGAACGTGCACCCTATGCAAATACATGAAATCCAATACGCTTGAAGATATTTTCCGTGTTTTAAAAAATCCGCGACCTCAAGACCGCATTGTCATAGAAGAAAGTACGCGTGGTAAAGCTTTAAAATCCCTCCAGGAAATGTTTCGCTACACCGAGAATAAAGTCGCTGTTCCGGCAGCATAACAATCAAACTGATAGGATGGGTGACCTCCGCCAATGCCGCTGAATCGACCTCAAAAAAAACCGCAACCTCCCAGCGATCTGGGGAAAATAAAATCTATTGTTGCTGTCGCATCCTGCAAAGGAGGTGTCGGCAAATCAACGATTGCCGCCATGATTGCCTATGAACTCGCCAAAGACGGGCACAAAGTAGGGCTCCTGGACGCGGACATTTTTGGACCTTCGATTCCAACACTCTTCGGTATCCATAAAACCCATATATACTTGGATGATCAAAAAAGAATCATTCCTTATGAACATGATTCTCTTAAGATCATGTCTTTCGGATTTCTCACCGGGGACTCTCCTGCTATTATGCGGGGGCCCATAGTATCAAACTACATTCAGCAACTCATCCATCAAACAGCTTGGGGAGAGCTTGATTATCTTTTTATCGATATGCCTCCCGGCACAGGAGACATTCAGCTCACCATCACACAAACGGCGCGTTTAACCGGCGCCATCATTGTGACAACACCGCACACGCTGTCTTTGGTGGATGTAGCCAAAGGCATATTGATGTTTGAAAAGGTGGATGTTCCCATCATTGGTCTTGTCGAAAATATGAGTTATTTTGAATGTGATGGTTGCCACAAACAACATGATATCTTTGGGACAGGATCCAAACATTTGGCGGATCGATTTGGAATCGACATCATCCAGAAATTGCCGATCGTCACGAATGACAAGAAATCTATTTTTGATATCTTTACGAAAGAAATGCTTGAATCCTTAAGAAATCATACACTTCACGCCCTGGACAACAAAGAAGGCTCCAAAAAAGAAATTCCGAATGTCTCGTTCGACGCCCAAAACATTAGTTTATCTTGGCCGGACAAAACCACGCTCAAGATAGAAAATAGGACTCTGCGTCTAAGCTGTGGGTGCGCTCTTTGTATGGATGAGATAACAGGAAAGGCAATATTAAAAGCTGAAGGCATTCCGGATGATATCCGGGCCGAAGAGATTTCCCCCTTGGGGAATTACGCTATATCGATCAAGTGGAGCGATGGACACTCTTCCGGAATTTATCCTTACCGTCATATCCGTTCACTAGTTCAATCATCTACTTAACACCGGCTAAAATCTTTTTAAGCTCCCCGGTATTATGGAGGTCGAGCACAACATCACATCCACCGATAAATTCCCCGTTGACATAAACCTGCGGGATCGTCGGCCAATCCGAATATTCTTTGATTCCCTGGCGAATCTCCGGGTTTTCCAAAATATTACAAAAGTGATAGGGAGCGTCATGAAGCGTTAACACATCCGCGATCGATTTTGAGAACCCGCATTCGGGGCTCTGAGGAGTTCCCTTCATATACACCATAATTTTGTTGCTGTTGATATCATTTTCAATTTGCTTTTTAATGCTTTCGTCCATCTTGTCTCCTTTTGCTTGCAACATTGTGTGAACTAATCTTGTATGAATGATGAATATTCTTCTTTACCATCTTGCCATTTGTCAGGAGTAAAAGTTTTTAAGGCTAAAGCGTGAAGGGATTCGTCAAAAGCCTTCGTGAGCGGGCGCATCACCATTTGATGCTGTTTGACTAAAGGAATATTTTCAAACGAAGAACTCACCACAATAGCCTGTAAATGTTCTCCGTCATGATTAGGGTCTATCACCCAAACTTGACAGCCCGGTATCGCTTGCTGGATGGCTTTTTCTATATCACTAAGCGTCATGATCTTTGAGCCAATTGATAATATCATCTGATTCATAAAGCCCCATCCCATCAACAAGCAAACACGGAACTTGCCGCTTCCCACCAACACGAATAAGTTCTTCGGCTATAGCGCCCGCGCTCGTGATATCTTGCAAGTCAAATTCGATGCTGTTTGAGCTGGCAAAATCCAATACTTTTGCGCAAAACGGGCAAGTCGGTTTATAGAAAAGAATATGTTTTTTCATGTGGTGTTGTCTTTTATCTCAACGCGCGCTAGTATACAAAGTTCTTAGAGTTTGGTCAAACTTTTGTTTGGCTTCGGACAAGATCTTCCGCGAAAGCGATAACATCATCTTCAAGGTGTTTGTTTTCCAGGCGATTAATCTCCTGAATACCCGTAGGGCTTGTAACATTCACCTCCACAAGAAAGCCGCCAATCACATCGATACCAACAAAATATAGGCCCAGATCCCGCAATTCGGGTCTGATTTTTTCAATGATTTCATAATCACGCTCATTCAGCGCCGTTTTCTCGGGTTTCCCGCCGGCAAAAAAATTATTTCGATGATCTTCCTCAGAATGGACCCTCAGAACGGACCCCATCGGACATGCGTTTAACAAAAGAATTCTTTTGTCCCCCTCTTGGGATTCCGGAAGGTATTTTTGGATAACCACATGTTCTTTGCCTTGTTTTGTCAGCGTTTCGAACACCACAGATTTATTGCTGTCAGCCTCAGTCAGCTTAAAGACAGAGGCGCCTCCAAACCCGTTTGTCGGCTTTACAATAATTTCTTTATATATTTCAATGAATTCAAGATACTCCCTCTTATTTTTTGTAATCAAGGTTGGAGGGATAAGATCCGGATATTTCGTCACCCATATTTTTTCATTTACGTCCCTGATCCCGGACGGACGGTTCATAACAATGACTTTGGGCGGTAAATTTTCTAAAATCCATGTTGTGTGCAGATAGCTTTCGTCAAAGGGGGGATCCGTCCGAATGAACACGACATCCACATCAGACCCCGCTAACACTATCTCGTCTTCAATTTCAAAAGGTTTTAAACGGTCCTCCTTGGGCGTCACTGATAGAGCGTGAAAAAAGACTTTATCATTGACCAGCGACAGATCGCCGTCTTTGACATGATAAACCTGATGCCCCCTTTTCCGGGCACCAAGCATCAAGGCATAAGACGTGTCTTTATCGACAACCACTTGATCCAGGGGACACATGATAAATACACATTTCATAAGAAAACCTTACTTTAGTAAAAATATTATTGATTTTGGGATCAAACACCCACGAGGGATTCTAATTGGACAATTTCACGATGAGCCGCGATCCCGGCCATACGGGCCAAAATCCGGTAGAGGTCGAAGATATTTTGATCCGGTTGGACACCGCATGTTCCGTATTTGCTGGAATGAGGACACATTTTTAAAAAATTCATCCCTTTTGAATTTAAATTATCCCGATTGCTTTTTTCGCTGTTCAGCCGGTAAAAACCGCCGATAAATCGATTGGAAATCTGATAAATACAAATTTCAGCTACTTGTTCCTCGATCAGATGGATCGTCGGAACTCCTTCTTGCAGTAAATAGTGAGAGATAATTTTTGAGCCTTTTCCTTTATATAGTTTGTTTTTTATCTTCCGGTTGAACTCCAAGATCTGCTTGGGATCTTCAATAGGATGCACCCCCATGCCATAGGTGCCTGAGTCGGATTTGAGAAGAATATAGGGTTTTTCCTGTATACGATGTTCTTTGTATTTTTCCCGAATTTTGACGAAGAGATGACTCGCCATGTCCATTAATCGCTCGCGATCTTCTTGCTGATAAATATCCACCGGGCCCACTGAACAATCGAGACATGTCAAAAGCCAGGGATCACAGGCGAGAATATCCGAAAAATCTTTGACCAATTCTGAAAGAATTCTAAAATGAGCAGATTTTTTCCTGGCATGCCAACCGGCCTGAATGGACGGATAAATCGGGATCTGGGCCTCATGCAAGATATCAGGAATTCCTGAGGACAGATCATTATTCATAATAATCAGATCAGGATAACAGGAATCGGTCCGCATCTCTTTGATGAGGTAATCAAGGGAATAGACTTTTAAGGACTTTCCCGTAGCTGTATCAAGTTCAACATACCGGATATCCTCATTAAAAACCTTTGGACGCACATCAAAAATCGTCGCGACACGCACGCAAAATCCGGCCACATCAATAATTTGCTGCAAAATACGCACATTCTCCAAATACCACTTGTTACGTGTGTGCTCTTCTGCAAGAATCAAAATATTCTTGCATTCCGGCATACGGCTATAAACCGCATCCCGAATGGCCGAAACCGCATCCTCTAAGCCATGTTCGCACAGATTGTTAAACCCGGCCGGAAAGAGGTTCATGTCCACACTGGCGACCTTAAAGCCCCCGTCACGAATGTCTACGGACGAATAGAGAGGGAGTTCATTCGTGACCTCGTGATGCTCAAGCCAAGCATAAATTTCTTCGCGCTTTTCGTTGATTTTGTGAATCAAGTTTCTCATGGAATCGCCTCGTCACCATTCAATGTGCAATCGAGTATTATCTCACTACTTAGAAAATAACACAACTCTTTTCGGCTAAAATAAAAATATAACCTATTTTTTTTCAATATCTTATGTATATTTTGATTTTGAGTTTCATGCAAGTTCCTCCCAAATCAGATCCAAAGCAAATCTGTGTCAAAAAAGGAAGGGAAATTCACAAAGAAACTAAGGTAGGAAAATTCCGCGCACGTTTGACCTTATAAGGCCTTGGGCCATGAACCAGACTAAATATTAAAATCCGTTGAGATTTAAATCATCGGCAGTAAGGGCTTCAACCTGCTGCTGAATCGCATTCAAAAACCGGCCGCCCAAAGCTCCGTCTATAACCCGATGGTCAAAGGAAAAGCTTAAATACATCTGATCCCGTACAACTATTTCATCATTTACAACAACCGGAGCTTTAAAAACAGCACCCATCCCTAAAATCGCCACTTGAGGTTGATTGATAATCGGCGTGCCGATCAAACTTCCGAAGGCACCAAAATTCGATATAGTAAATGTCCCGCCTTCGATATCAGCTCTGGTTAAGCCCTTTTTCCGGGCAATGGCAATCAATCGGACAAGATCTTTGGCAATTTCGGGGAAACTTTTTTTATCAGAATTCTGAACAACGGGGACAACCAAACTTTCATCCGACAGCGCCACCGCGCAGCCGATATTAATATTTTTTAGTTGAATAATCGTTGTCCCGATAACTGAAGCATTCACCATGGGAAAACCTTTTAGAACACGTGAAGTAACAAAAAGCATGACAGCGGTATATGTCATCTTGGCTTTGTGCTGCCGCAGAAATCGGTCTTGAACCTTTGATCGTAAATCAACAATGTGAGTCATATCAACAGCATGCACCATGGTAACATGAGCGCTAGTCCGGATCGACTGAACCATATGATCAGCAATAGTACGACGGATTGAATTCATCGGAACAACTTTTCCAAGACTGGCTAATTCATCCTGACTAATCTGCCCCGTCTCGCTTATCACATCTATGGAAGAAGCCCCAACAGGACGCCGCGCGAGGAAATTCAACACATCGTTTCTTGTAATACGTCCGCCCTTTCCAGTTCCCGATATAGATTCAAGCTCGGGCAAACTCACATTATTATTCATAGCAAGTCTTA
>JADFSZ010000192.1 GCA_022560555.1 PVC group bacterium | reverse complement strand
GATAGCCTTTTGTCTTCAAGTATTTAGAAATAATTTTCTTATCACACCCTCAGGGAGGCTGGCCATGCGTTACATCGTATCACTTCTTACAATCTGTCTATGCCTTATATGGAACCAACCTCTAAGTGCGGCTTCGGCAAAAGCCAACATTAAGGGAACAGCAGAAGTTTCCGGCATTTCCGGTGTTGCGTCGTTTGAGGACACTACTCAGGGGCTTCATATTTCGGTAGAAATCCACGGGGCACCGGAAGGCATTCATGGATTTCATATCCATGAATTTGGCGACACGTCCAACAGCGGCAAAGCCGCCGGCGGACATTACAATCCGGATCAGCACGACCACGGCGATGTCGTGAAGGATGGTTTTGAAACGGCCCATGCAGGGGACCTTGGTAACATTGAGATTGATGCCGACGGCAACGGGAAACTCCACCTTACGGTTCCGCATCTTTTTGTCACGGGGAATGCGTACAGCGTTGCGGGGCGAGCCGTGATCCTTCATGAAAAACCCGATGATTTTGGTCAGCCAACGGGAAACGCGGGAAGCCGGATCGGAGCAGGAACCATCGTGATCACCGGAAACTAATTTTCCATTATCCATTGGCGGTAAGCAAATCGAACTGATCACTAAAACGCATACTGATTAATTTCCACGTCGTATGCGCGCGATAATACATAAATTCCCAAGTGATTGGATAGTGCTCGAATTTCATAACATAAATTAACTTCGCTAAGGTTTGGCCGTAACAGCTCTCACTTACACAATCATGTCCCAAAGCAGCCCCATAAGTATCGAGGGCTATCACGGTTTTTTTCTTAAGTAACTCCACTTCTTCTTTTTTACGCTCAACGATAGAACCTTTTAATAATTCCCGATAAGCTCCATTAATGTTTTTGTCTTTTAAGCTTCGTAGAAAGCTCACGATTTTTTCATGACAAAGCGATATGTCCGGATGTTCCATGAGAATTTACTCCGTTTCTTATGCCGATGACTTAGAAATATTTGTTTTGTTTTTTAATGATTTACTCGATGCAACTTCACGAATATATGTGTCCAGGATATCACGATAACGGATGTATCCTTTGAGATTATGCTCATTGTCGACAACAGCAATCTTATCAATATCCGACCTCAATATTTTCTCCATCACATCGGAGAGCGACTCCTCCCAGAAGGTTGTCTCAACATCATTCGACAAGATATCCGTGATCACAATAAATTTTGAGATAATATGATCCACATCCGAATGTCTCAAAGAAACATATCCCTGATATTTACGATCTTTATCCACAACGATAAAATCGCTCGCGTGGGTTTGTTTTCCAATTCGCTCCAATTCGCCGAACGTGATATCATTCTCAACCACGGCTTGACTGCGGATCGATCCGGCTAAGTCTTTGACTTTAATATTCTGCAAAATATCTTTTTTCATATCCCAAAGATGCGCCGGTGAGTCAAATTTATTTTTCAACTGACGCGGATAGATAGTGTCTTTACCCGAAAGAGCGATTCCTACGGCCACCGCGACAAGTATGGCGGGAAATAATTCGTAGGACCCTGTCAGCTCAACAACCATAATCACAGAGGCGAGAGGAGCATGCGCCACACCGGCAAAAAACGCCCCCATGCCCACCACAACAAAAGGCACAGGGCTCGCGACGATATCCGGAAAATAATACTGCGCGAGTACTCCGACGATCGCTCCCGTCATGCCGCCAATGACAAAACTAGGGCCAAACAATCCGCCGGCTAAGCCTGAACCCACGGTGATACCGGTCGCAAGCATTTTGATAATGACAAATAGCACCAGACATAATACAAGTCCCATTACATTCCCATTGATAAACAATGTTCCTGATATCGCTTCTTGAATTTTGCTAAAACCTGTTCCGAGAACCGAGGGACATATCAGGATCAGAGCTCCTAAAAGCACACTTCCGACCAAAGGGTGCCATGTGCGGTCAAGCGGAATTTTTTGGGTAAAACGTTGAATCAAAATGAGCATTTTAATAAACAAGCGGCCTAAAACTACCGTGACCACGCCTAAAAACGCGTAGATCCATAATTCGCTTGTGTTGTTGATCATCATTGCGTCGGCTTTAAAAAGATGGCCTTCCTCCCAAAAAATGATGGCTACAATATACGCGGATATTGAAGCAATAATGCATGGGATGAGGGACTCTCCTTCAAAATCTTCTTTATAGGGAATCTCCACAGCCGTGATGGCGCCTCCTAAGGGCGCGCGGAATATAGCCCCCAAGCCCGCGGCGGCCCCCGCGAGAAGCAATGTCCTTCTGGCACGCGGCCCCAATCCGAACCAGCGCGAAAAGGTGGATCCGACGACGCCACCAATCACGGCCGTCGGCCCCTCTTTCCCGGCCGACGCTCCCGTCGCAAGGGCAGCCACGGATGCTACAGCTAATGCCGGCGCCACAGCACCGCGCATCCGGCCTTCCTTTTCGTGAAAAGATCCAATCAAATCATTAGTTCCGGCGGCAACAATTTCCGGAAACTTTTTAGCGAGACACGTGACAATCAAACCTCCGATCAAAGGGAGAAAGAAAATCCCGAAAGATCCCAGATGGAACATTTCAGACCAAACGGTGGGCATCGTACCGCTTAATCCGTCAAGAAAATTTGATTCGAAAAAATGAAGGGTCTTTGCGATACCAACGCTGATGAAGCCCATCACAACACCGATACCCACACAATACAAATAAATTCTGTGGGGATTTTTGACGGATATGAATGTCTTAAAGATATTCTTCATGATGAATTTTAGTGATTAAGGTCCTTAAATCATGTGATCATGGGAAGGTTGCTTGAGGGGTAAAATTTCATTAATTGGGTTCAATCTT
>JADFSZ010000025.1 GCA_022560555.1 PVC group bacterium | reverse complement strand
CGGTCATGGGGCTCGGGAAAGTTTTTCTTTAACAATATCTATAAGCGACTGAATGTTCACGCCCTCAAACACGTTCATCTTAAAAAGAAAAAACCAGCCAACGGCTAACAAAAGAAAAATCAAAAACGGATAAACAATATATTCCCAACGAGGCATAAACCGTATTTTGCACTTATCAAGCCATGACAGGTTGGATAATTCGTTTTGAACCGCATCTAGTTCACCTAAACACTGATTCAGTTCTATGAGCACAGTATGCCAATCCGTTTCAAATTTTCTCGCCTGTATATCGAGCATGCCATGCAGATGCTCAAGGGAAACCGCTTGATTAATAACATTCAGCGGATTAACGGACAGCTTATGTCCCACACCTAAAACGCACGCATTCGCGACCGTCGGATAAGCTCTTGCCAGATAACTTTTTGCTTTTAAAAATTCTTTCTCCGCGTCCGGGTCAACAGTATTCGCCTGGCGGCTCAGACGCACAAAATCATACATTCGCTTCCATTCGGCAATATATCCCGTGAGATGCTCCATTTTATTTTTTAATTCCTTGGGGGCTTTCACGGGATTTCCTTTAAAAGATGATGAATCGTAAAGCCGGCCAATTCGGCCTTTTCCGTCTCAACAAAACCATAGGCCTTACATAACTTCATCGCATTCTGCATCCTCTCCGTGCACCTGAAGCAAATGCGTTCATATTTGTTCTCCTTGCAAAACTTTAAGGCCGCGTCCACAAGCTTTTTGCCGAGCCCTTGCCCCCGATATTTCGGGTCAACAAAGAGCCTTCTTAACAGCGCCGTCTTTTCATCATCATTCTTAACGGCAACAGTCCCGACAATCTTTTTGTTGTCAATCAGACAATAGAACACTTCTCTTTGGCCTCCGTATGAATTCTCTAAATCATCGAGATCCGAATGCGGATAAGCGGCCATATCAATTGAAAATTCATCGTGCAAAATCGTGGTCACAAAATTCTTAATACGAGATCCTTCGTCTTTTTTGACACATTTCAGTTTCATGGCTCACCTCGATTCTTTCATTGGCTGATTTTACGTATAAAGCTGTCCGAAAATCTTTTGAGAATAATCTCTAAAGTTTTTTTTGCGTCCTCTAAGGCCTCAAACTGTCCGACATACACCCGATATCTTTTTTTCCCTTTGCTTGTCATTGTCTCATGGATATACGCCTCATGTCCCTCTCCCGCCAAAACTTTAACAAGGAGCCCGGCATTGTCTTGGCTGTCATAAATGCAGGCCTGAACAGTATAGTGAATGGAGCCTGCCCCGGGTGTGTTTGCGAGAGCCCCGGAGGGGTCACCAGTTGCATCCGGTGGTGGCACCGCTTGGGGCGCCTGCTTGGCCGGGGATAAAACAACGGAGGCGCCATTTTGAACAACCGTGTCCGAGCTTTTCCGGAATAATAAAAATAAACTTAGAAGCGCCAAAAAAAGGACAGGGGCAATTCCAAGAACAATTTTCAAACGCTTTTGTATAAAGAGCCCCCTCAAAATCCATCGATCAAACAGGCCTTGAGCCGACGAAAGCTTCTTTTCAGAGCCCGCACTCTCAGAAAAGATCTTACTTCTGGGATCAAAGACGCGCGTGTCCTTTTTAGCTTGAGATGGAGCCTTTACATCAAAATCCCCATAGAGTTTTTTTCGAATCTCATCACTTGATAAAGCTCTGAGCTCTTCTCTTTTTTGACGTTTTAACGGAATCTTAAATCTCCCTGCTGTCATATTACCCTCGGATAACTTTCATGAGTTTTTCTAGTTTTTCTTCACCCAGATTTGTATCATCCGCTTCAAGATTGAGACGCAATACCGGCTCTGTGTTGGATTTTCTTACGTTAAACCACCAGCGTGAATAGTTGACGGTCAGTCCGTCAAGATGATCTTGATCACCATCCGAAAACAGGCTCTCGATTTCTCGGATTTTCTGATCAGCATTTCGCACTTCCGAGTTAATCTCTCCCGACGCATAATATCGTTTGTACGGTTGAATCAATTCCGATAGGGGCTGATCTTCTTTTGAGAGTGCCGCAAGTACGTAGAGAGCGGCCATCATTCCGCTGTCTGCATAGAAATTACTCTTAAAGTAATAGTGGCCGGACAGTTCTCCGGCAAACAAGCCGTTCTCCTTCCTGAGCTGCCTTTTAATAAACGCGTGTCCGACACGGCACATGCTTGTTTGTCCTCCGAGCTTCTCAATTTCTTCCTTCACAGCCCGACTTGATCTTAAGTCATAAAGAATTTTTGATCCCGGATATTGCTCCAAAAGATATTTCCCGATCAGGATTGTGACCATATCACTTGAAATGAGCTGTCCTGATTCATCCACAAACATCACACGATCCGCGTCCCCGTCAAACGCAAAGCCAATGTCGGATTTAGTTTCAATAACTCTTTTTTGCAAATCCTTCATATTTTCACTTTTAAGAGGGTTCGGCTCATGGTTTGGAAATGTTCCGTCCGGTTCAAAATAAAGTTTGTCAACGGTGAGCGGCAAACCGGCAAAAACCTTTTCAAAAACGACTCCCCCCATGCCGTTCCCGGCGTCCACAACAACTTTGAGGGGTTTTAGACACGAAGTATCCACTTGATCATGCACGTGGCAAACATACTCATCCCAAATGTCTTTTGCAATCACATCCCCTTGCGAGACCTTTTCGGGCCCGGCAAACTCTTCTACCATTTGCTCGATAGTGTCGAGGCCATGATCATACCCGATCGGAACAACATTCTTATCACACACCTTAAAACCGATATATTCCTTTGGATTATGCGAAGCGGTAATCATGATGCCGGCATCATACCCAAAATGCCCGACAACAAATGAAATCATGGGCGTCGAAACCTGCCCGATCGAAACCACGTCAACCCCCGCGGAGTTGATTCCTTTTGCTAAAGCGTCAAAAATCGACGGGGCCGCTTGACGCATATCGTAACCCACCGCAATTGTTTTTGCTCCAAAAAATTTCGTAAAGGCCCATCCGATTTTTTGGGCCATCGCTTCATTTAATTCATCCGGATAAATCCCTCGAATGTCGTAGGCTTTAAAAATACCCATGTACCTTGTTCTCCTTCTGACAATTTTGTTAATTTTTGTTTGCTTTTATGTCACCCTTTTTGACAAGATCCATCAGGACATTAACCACACGCACATCAAACTGAGAACCTTTGTACTTGAGTAATTCATTTAAAATCTTCTTGCCGGAAAGGGATTTTCGATAAGAACGATCCGAATTCATGGCGTCAAAAGCGTCCGCGACATGAACGATGTTCATAAAGACACTGAGGTCCTTGGCGGTCAGTCCGTCCGGATACCCCTTCCCGTCAGGCTGTTCGTGATGATGCCGGACGATTTTACGAACTTGCTCAAAATGTTTGATCGGCCGCAATATTTGATCTCCGATCACAGGGTGCTCCTCAATAATTTTTCTTTCCTCAAGTGACAATTTACCGATTTTATTTAACACAAGTTCACTGATTCCGACTTTCCCGATATCGTGCACCCTGGCCGCCGTTGACAGCACATCCAAATCCTTCTTTTCCAGCCCCATGGCGCTTCCGATCTTAAGGCTCAGTGCTGTTACTCTCTCGGTATGTCCGCTGGTATAGGGATCTTTCGCTTCCAGTACAACAATGAGACTCTGGAACATATTGAGATAGGCTTGACGCAATTGCTTCAACAGTCGGCTGTTCTCGATGGCCACAGCGGCTTGGTTGGATAAAATGGTCAGCACTTGTATTTCCGAAGGATGAAAAGAGTCATCCTTTTTGTTCATGAGAAAAAATCCAAGAATTTTCCGATTCACTTTAATGGGAATAAAAACATAATCGAATTTCTTCTTAAAATACGCTTCGGACCTAAATTCAGATGTTTTTTTAATAGCGGCACGTGACGGACCTTCCCCTTGATCTCCATAGCAACCCATAAAAACAGGATCGCTCTGACTGAGTGCGAAACTTGCGAATTTTTTCGTTTTTACCAACTGATTGAACTCCCGGACTTCTTTCTTCGACAACTGAGCTGATTTTACGAATTCAAATTCCTCGCTTGATTCATCTTTGATAATCACAAGGCTGCCGCTCGCGGCAAATGTTTGTTCCATCGAAGCTCTTAGTATTGTTTCATAGATATCCGCTGAATTCGCGATGGAGGAATTGATGGCTTTGCTGACGCTAAATAAACCCGTCAGATCCCTGAGGCGGTTATTTTCATCGTTGAGTTCTTTACGAATGAAAGCGTTTTTTACCGAAAGCTCGATCTCAACAATGTTAAACGGTTTCAACAAATAATCGCACGCCCCTTTACGGATAGCCATCCGCGCCGTATCCAAAGTTGCAAAACCGGTCATGACAATGGCTAAAATATCCGGATTAATTTTTTTGGCCTTTTCAATAAGTTCCAGGCCATCCATCCCCGGCATTTTGACATCCGTTATCAGCATGTCGTAGTGATTCTTTTTCAATGCTTCCACCGCTTGCAATCCATCTTCATATGTCTCAAGCCGATAAGGGCTTCCCTCAAGCACATCCACGACAAGATCCCGGATGCCGCTCTCGTTATCCACAATGAGTATTTTATTTTGATATGTTGTACGCATGAATCAAAACACGGATCAATCTCTATGGGCTTTTAGAGTTAAGGAACCCCTCCCGTAACTCCATCATGATCAAGGGGAAGACCTTTAAGACTTTTTTGAAAATGGTCTCTTCTAAAAAAAACTTGCCTGTTATTCAAGGGACCGTGTATCGCGGCCCTAATTAAAATTTCGAGTAACTTATTATATTTATATATAGTTAGGGTGTCAATGAATTTGCAGGCAGGATCAGAATGAGCTAGTAACATACTGATAATATATATATTACGTCGTTTAAGATGGGGGGGTTGCCCAGGCTTCAAATCGATTCAGACCTTCCGTGATATCCTCGGCCGAACAGGCGTAGGATAAACGGATATTCTCATCGGCACCAAAACCAATTCCCGGAACCACAGCCACTTCCGCTTGATCCAAAAGCGCATTGGCAACAGTCATCGATGGGCCCCGCTGAAGATTCTTAATATTCGGAAAAACATAAAAAGCGCCTTCGGGTTTCAAACAGGTCACACCGGCAATATTGTTGAGACGATCCACAATCAGATCGCGCCTTTTTAAAAACTCATTTCTCATGTTTCGAATGACGGACTCCTCCACCAATAAAGCCGCCAACGAAGCTTTTTGGGTGATGGAAGACACATTGGATGTGCTTTGAGAAAGAAGATTGTTCATCGCTTGAGCGATTTCAATTCTCGCGGCCGTATACCCCACACGCCATCCTGTCATCGCGTGTGATTTCGAAAACCCATTCACAACAACCGTGCGCTGTTTTATTTCATCATGAAAGGAGGCAATACTCACATGCTCACCGTCATAAATCAATTTCTCGTATATTTCATCGGATATGACGATCAGATCGTTCTTGCAAACAAACTCCGATAAAGCCTTCAATTCTTCACCGGAATAAACCATCCCGGTCGGATTTGAGGGGCTATTCAAAATAAGAATCTTTGATTTTTTTGTCACATACTTTTCTAATAAGTCCGGAGTGATTTTAAAATTCATAGATTCCGTCGTCGGAATAATGACGGGTTTCGCGCTGGCGAGCAAGACCATCTCAGGGTAACTAACCCAGTAAGGCGCGGGAATCAATACCTCATCGTTTGGATCACACAGGACCTGTATCACGTTATAAATCGCGTGCTTCGCTCCCGAACATAGAGAAATACATTCAGGAGAATATTCGAGATCATTGTCGCGTTTTAATTTTTCCGCCACTCCTTTTCTCAGTTCGAGAATTCCGGCCGCGGGCGTATAGCGCGTAAAGTTATCATCAATCGCTTGTTTGGCAGCCTCTTTGACCAGATCCGGCGTGTTAAAATCAGGCTCGCCCGCGCTCAAACTAATAATGTCGATACCTTCGGAACGCATCTTTTTCGCTTTGGCCGTGATTTCAAGAGTAATGGAAGGTTTTAAATCTTTTACACGACGGGATAGACGAATATCTTGATGACATTTCTTTTGTTCGATGTTCATAATTTTCTTTCTCTAAGCCCAAACTCTCTTTTGGGGCTTCTGGACCGCAACTGTTTGTACCGGATATAATTCGTCCACAAGCTCATCGGGCTCGAACCACAATTGTATCTCACGTTTGGCGTCTTCCGGACAACTCGAACAATGGATCACATTTTCGAAAACACCATACGTTGTAACACGTCCATACGCCCCGCGAATACTCACGGGATCCGCTTCTTCAGGATTTGTGGCCCCGGCCAGCTTCCGCACACTCTTAATACAATCTTCGCCGCTGTAAACGAGGGCCATCACACGACGTGTGTGAAATTCCCCCCGGATATACTTAAGCAAATCCGGAAAAAATGGTTTATCAAGCAAATCCTTATAGTGCTTCCTGGCTAAAGATTCAGATACACGGACAATTTTGGTTCCGATGATCTCGAATTTCAGCTCGGACAGCTTGGACAAAATATTGCCGGTTAGGGACTTTTTCAAGCCATCAGGCTTAATCAGAATCAGTGTCTGCTCAGTCATATATTTGCTCTTCACCTTGAATTTCGGAGCTAAGTCGAGTTCAACTATATACCATACCTCGGGATGGATGTCAATTCGTCCTAAGACATTATCCTTGACAATCTAAGCCAATATCTTATACAATGTTAGAGAAATAATTTGACAAACTTAGAAATAAGTGTTAATAACCTAGTATTGTTAGAGCGAAAAATCATAGGATAGAAAGGGGGACACAACAATGAAAGTGACTATCGGCCTATTGGTAATGTTGCTCGTCATCGGTGTTGCCGGTACAGCACAGGATGCCTGGGCTCAGAACGCCGGTTCAAAACTTCTAAGGGGCGTGGCAAATATTGCTACGGGATGGATTGAAATCCCAAAGCAGATGTACCAAACATCTGTGGACCACAATCCCTTGTTAGGTTTGACATGGGGAACTGTAAAAGGTGTAGGTTACGGCGTCGGACGTACTCTTGTCGGAGTCTATGACACAGTTACGTTTCCGATTCCTATTCCTAGCGACTATGAACCTGTCGTAGAACCGGAATATGTATTTTCTCCTGAATCAGATTATTAATTCATCATTGATATAAGCAAAAAAACCCGGTCAGAAATGGACCGGGTTTTTTTATACACGCAAATAAAAATTACTTTATTTCTTCTTGGCAATCCAGCTCATCATTGCTCTCAATTTAGACCCAACTTTCTCGATGAGGAGATTGGATTCCTGTTCACGTGTTTGCAAGAATTTTGAACCCCCATCTTCACACTCCGAGATCCATTCTTTCGCGAATGAGCCATCCCGGATTTCTGCGAGAATCTTCTTCATTTCCTTTCTTGTTTCATCCGTAACGATTCTTTTTCCTCTCGTATAGTCCCCATATTCAGCCGTATCACTAATGGAATACCTCATGCGTGACAATCCCCCATCATATATCAAATCTACGATGAGCTTGAGTTCATGCATGCATTCAAAATAAGCAATCTCCGGCTGATACCCTGCTTCAACCAGTGTGTCAAATCCGGCCTTAACTAATTCTGAAACACCGCCGCATAAAACACATTGCTCTCCAAAAAGATCCGTTTCTGTCTCTTCCGCGAATGTTGTTTCTAAAACACCGGCGCGCGTGGCACCAATGCCCCACGCATAAGAAAGAGCAAGGTTTTTTGCGTCTCCGGAAGCATCCTGAAACACAGCAACCAAAGACGGAACCCCTTTGCCATCCTGGTAAACATTCCTGACAAGATGTCCCGGACCTTTCGGGGCAACCATAAAAACATCGATGTCTGGCGTTGGACGAATCCTCTTAAAATGAATATTAAATCCATGCGCAAACATCAGAGCTTTGCCTTTCGTGAGATGTTGCACAACAGCACTTTCATATAATTTTGCCTGCACATGATCCGGAACAAGCATTTGAACAATATCAGCTTGTCGGGCTGCTTCCTCGGCTGAAACCGGATCAAAACCATTCTGTTTGGCTAATTCGTAATTTTTTGATCCTTCCCTTTGACCGATGATGACAGACACACCGCTGTCACGTAAATTTTGCGCATGCGCGTGCCCTTGACTTCCATAACCGATGATGGCCACTTTTTTCGATTGAATTAATTTTGGGTTTGCATCTTTTTCATAATACATTTGTGCCATAAAATCCCTCCCGGTTTAATACGATGAATGCTGTTTATAAATTTAGAGAATGTTCTTTAAAATGACATTTGCAAACTCAATGGAAGCCATAGGTCCATTCCCGGTAATGATATTTCCGTCAACCACAATCGCTTGATCTTTATAAAAAGCTCCGCACCGAGTAATATTTTCTTTCTGGTCAATGTAAGATGTTGCGTTTTTTCTATCCAAAAGACCCGCTCGCGCTAATATGGTCGGAGCAGCGCAAATGGCGCCTACAATCTTATTTTTTTTATGAAATTCACGGGCAATCTTATGCGCCGTTAGGTCATCAAAATATTCTTCGGATCCCGATCCTCCGACAAAAACTACGGCATCATAATCTTCCCCTTTAACATCCGAAAGACGGATATCGGCTTCAACACGCGCTCCGAGCTTTCCTAGACATGCCCCTTTTTCGACAGAAGCAATCGTCACGGCTTGTCCGCTTTCTTCAAAAATCTTTTTTGGTTCTAGAAGCTCCTCATCACGGAATATTTTTTGGGCAATAATCATGAGAATTCTTTTCATGCAAGCCTCTTCATTAAAATTTAGTACTTAGTAAATTATAGGTGGTACATATGTGAAAAGCAGATTTTTAATCGGAATATTTTTTTAAGTACTATGCACTGGCTACTGTGCACTTTCTACTTTCTTTTATATTCCTCACACACCTTCGCGTTAGGACGTTCGGGTTTTTTGCAAACATTCCCCCAATTATACTGGCACGTATCACACAAAATACTTGCCCCAATTATCCGGTTCCTGATTTTCTGCATAACAACCTTCCACGATAGGCTCATAATGCTTTAATCATCCCCAGCGTAATATCATCGCTCTGCTCCGCTCCCCGAGCAAAATTATGCAAATCCGACAACACCTGACTGATAATTTTTTCAGAATTACTATTATGGTTGATTTTAATGATATCTTTAGCTCTTTCTTCTCCGTACGTTTCGTTCAGTCTATTCATAGCTTCTTCAACACCATCCGTCGTAAAAAAGACAAGATCACCTTTATCCAGATCAATATGCGCATCGGCAAACTCCCCCATCTGATCAAGGTTTCTCACAAGCCCAAGGGCAATGCCATCCGGTAAATAGCTCTGGTATTTTTTAGTCTCGGGTTGATATACCAGGAGGGGATTATGTCCCGCGCGGGCAAAAACAATTTTCCTGTTTTTTGGGTCAAGAATCGCGTATAAAACCGTTACAAACATATCCCGCTTCATATCGTCGTAAATAAGAGTATTGACTTCACTCAATACTTTTCCCGGAGAGAGACTGGTCAGGGCCCTCGTTCTCAACACAGATCTTAGCATCGTCATCACGAGAGCACCGGGAACACCCTTACCGCAAACATCCGCTATGACAATGCCGTATTTCCCTTCGCGCAAGGGGAAAATATCATAATAATCTCCGCCCACTTCTCTGGCCGGAATGCTTTTAAAAAACAAATCAAATTTATCAATCTGCGGAAGCTTTTGAGGAATGAGTATTCCTTGAATGTCACGTGCGATACTTAGCTCCCTTTCAATTCGTTCACGCTGGGTTCTCTCCTGATACATCTTGGCGGTGTCAATCATAACGGCCACCTGTCCTGATAATGTGTTCACAAATCGTCCGTCATCATTGTCAAATGCCCCAACTTCTTTGTCTAGTATAGCAATCACACCTAAGGTCCGCTGACGTATACGCAAAGGCTCAACAATCAGACTCTCAATTTCCTGGGAAAAACCAAGACCGGCCTGATCTTTCAATGTGTTGTTAAAAATAAATGTCTCGCCGTCTTTGACGACTTTCCCGAGAATTCCTTGATCTAAAGAAACCGGCGTACTTTTTATGGCTTCTTGAAGATATTTGGCTTTTGTCGCAACATAAGACGTTGAATCAAAGGAGGGAGGAAAGGGCCCGCTGACACTTCGGCACCAAAGCACCTTTCTTTTCTCGTCCAGCAAAAAAATCGCTCCGGATCTTGCGGTTGTACCGTCCATGATAAAATCAAGAACAATATTCAGCGTTGATTCAAGATCCGTCATATCCATGACAGAGGCGCCTATCCGATCCAAAAAAGACAGCACAGCATCCTGTTCGTGATTTAACTTTCGGTTGACGCGGTATGCAAACCGAAGCCTTTTTCCCTGCTTCTTAATAAATATGAGTGCGGCAATCAGAGTTACGAGCAGGAATCCCAGATAAAAATTCATGGAAGGCTCATAGTCTTGGTGGTTGACTCGATGGGTTGTTTACGATTTTGGTTTAGCTCCCGGTGCCTGCGGGGAAGCCTCAGGTTTTTGGGCGGCATCCGGAGAAGTTACGTCTGTTTCTTCTTCAGTTTTTGCGGCTTTCTTTTTGCGAAGCTTTATGGAACGAACCTTTGGAATACCAAAGATACTGTCTCCCTCGGACCATCGCTTTTGCTCTTTGAGAAGCTCAATACGTTCAAACTTCTTGAGAACGTTCCGATGGCTTTTTCCTTGACCAGCTGCTTTCAAACTTGGATGTAATGACATCAGGACTTGCCTTCCCGCTCGTAGTGCACATGCTTATAGCCAGATAATCGAAACGCTGTATGTTACTCGTGAAGCCACCTTATGTCAACAACTTCCAGCAATGGGATTAGGCTTTTTCGGCTCTCTTTCAAAACACCCTCAATAGCCACTTTCCCATAGGGATAATCAGCCAAATTCAGTCCCTGACGGCTCGTTAAATAATACACAGAGCCTTGATCCGAAACCAACTTAAAGCCGGAGAGACGCCCTTTGATAACCCCCACATCGGTGATGACGCCGGTATAAATATTTAAGTTATTCCGAGAACTGAGCTTAGAAAGTTTTTTTCTGAGCCCCCCCCTAGAAACGTCCCCGGCTCGAAGCCGTCGGGAAATGTCATCGGACTTCTCTTTGGACAATTTTGCCCAAGGTGTTGTCGGATATCGATTCGCTACCTCTTCAAACTCTCCCTTTAACACGTCGAGAGTCAACAAGCCCTCTTGCCCTATGAGAAACTGATCATATCGAGCCGTCAAAACCTCATAAAGTTTTTCGGCCTGTTGCTGATGTTTATTCTCATAATACCAATCCAGGGTCACCTTATCAGTAAGATATTCAGAGAAAATCCAGCATGTCACATCCCCGTCAGGATGGATGGATACCCACTCATCAAGCTCTCCGACAATTTCCAAAGGTTGCTTATCCATAAATTGAGTCACAACAGCATAATTCGTCCCGGGTTTCATCCGCACATTTACTTTATTGCCTACAATATGGCCGTATCCTTCGTCTGTTTTCCTAACATACTTTTTGTGTATCCACACGGGAAATATTCGAGGCCAGCGAATTTGTGTCCAATCACCCTTTTTGGCGACTACAATGAGTTGCTCCTCTTTATCAACTTGTCCGAGTATGGGATACTCCTGTCCGGGCCCAAGCCGCAAATTCACCCTGTCCGCGCTCACTGTGATCCCATACGATTCCTGCTGCTCGACATTTGATTCGGCAGCGTTTACCGGCCCAAGAGGCTCGGCATCAAGAAAGGAGGGCAAACCCCCGAACATAACTAGTAGAAATAAAATAGAAAAACTCCTTAACAAAGAACGGTGTGTTTTTTTTATCATATCCACTAAACATCACCCCTAAATAGCGAATTTTGGTAGGTATTCCATGACATTCTCCTCACAAGACAATCGGTAAAGCCTTCTTCAATCATGTTGGGTTTATTTTGATTCGCGAGATCATTATTTTCATAAGGACCGACGTAAATTTTATACCATACGGTTCCTGTCTTTTTCGACTTATCCCTCAAAATAAAAGCTTTGTGTTTTTTTCGAAGCAAACGATCCTTTTCGGCCTCTGCAACAACTTGATTCTTAAAGGATGCCACCTGAATCGCGTAAAAATAGGCATTTTGAACAGTTTTATTTTTCGCTAACGATTTTTTAGTTGAATCTCTATGAATTTGACCCGACGTCGGAAATTCCGTAAAACCGGACGAGGGGATCTGCCTTGGAGATGTGATTTTCAATTCATCAAGATTAACAGACGTAAGATTTTGCGCGCGAAATTCCAAAACAGCCTGTTCCCCGTTCTCAACCCCTAGCACATACGCGGCAACAATAAAGATAACAACACCAAGAACGGCAAATACCAAAACGTCATAGCTCAATCGAACGGAAAACTTTTGCTGAAAATCATATATCCCGGCGTCTCCCTTTAGGGAGGTCATGGCTGAAGGCCGTCTTAATTTATGAGCGGGAACGGATTCCGGAAAAAGTTCTTGTTGATCAACATGCATAACATTCCCCTTGTTATCATCCATCAAAATGACCTAAAGACAACGTGATTAAGTGGTTTTACGACTCAAAGAAATTGATTTCGTCAGAGGTCAAAGATCGATAGTCACCCGGTTTTAGGTTTTTCAGTTTAAGCCGTCCGATACGGATCCTTTTCAAATTTTTAACGTGATATCCGAGCTTTTGAAAAGCCCGGCGTATAACACGATTACGGCCCATATGGATGACAAGCTGAATTTGGTCTTTGTCTGATTCCGACACATGAAGCTTCTTACAACGGAAAACTCCGTCACGAAGAGTCATCCCAGCCATGAGGCGCAATTGATCTGCCGGTTCCATGGGTTTATCAACCCGCACAATATATTCTTTTTCTATGTTCTTGGACGGATGAATGACTCTCTGGGCAAATGCGCCGTCATTGGTTACAAGGATCAAACCTTCACTTGTGACATCCAACCGGCCTATCGTGAACACTTTTTGTTTCTTTTTGCAGATAAGGTCTATGGCCCTTTTACGGCCTTGCGGGTCCTTATTTGTACAAATATACCCCCGCGGTTTATGCAGAGCATAATACACCTTATCGGCCTGTCTGACAAGCCGCCCCTTACATTGAACTCGATCCTTATGAAGGTCAACCTTGGTGCCAAGAACCCGCTCGACTCTTCCGTTAACCTTGATCCAGCCTTTCAGAATCCACTCTTCGCAGGT
>JADFSZ010000024.1 GCA_022560555.1 PVC group bacterium | reverse complement strand
TTCCTCCTTTGTTGTGATTGTTAGCATGCGATTTTCGGACGAGAATCGCCTTTGTCCTTAATGCAACAAACATACCAAAAATCATTTGAGAGACCGCTGATTCAGAAAAAGGCATATCCTTTTTCATATCAGTTATTTATACCTCTCTGGCACCTTCATTTTCTTCCTTTGTTTTTGAAAACACATATCAGCCTTCATCTTGAAATATAACATTTTTGTATTTTTAGGCTTCTTTTAGTGACATTTTTGTATTTTATAAGGATTCCAAGCTCTTCTTAAAACGCCCCCAAAAGGCTATCCCCGCCCAAAACTCATCGTCCTTGGTAAAGATTCTGACTCGCCAGACGGGGCTCAGGCCATGCGGAGCAAACGAGCCTCAAAGGTCCAAGCTTGTTCCAAATGATCGTTCGAATCGTTAAGGGCACATGCAAATCTTGAGAATAAACGGCTTTCGTATATGGTTGTTTTCCGAGTGACCAAATGTGCTTGAATACAGAGGACATACTTTGTGCCATCGGAGAGCTGGAATTGAGTAATAAAAATATTTTTTTTGCTTTCAGTTTGAACCGTAAGCTTTCCCATATAACCGATGTTCCCATAAAACAGTTTTTCCTTAAAAACAGATGTCATGTTTTCACGCAATATGGATGCCATTTATAAACCAATGAGCGAATTTTTAATGCTCTGGATTCTAAGCCCACTATTTTCAATCATTACACCCGTCTCTATTCAACCCATTGCCTACGCATTCTGACAGCCGACCATGGAATTTTAGAAAAACAACAATATTGTTATAAGATCCTGTCTTCAAAGAATAGTTTCTATATCCAATTTTTTATGGCATACGGTCCATAATTAAATTCAACAGACTTTTGAGCACAGACAGTGTTTGGAACAGCACGACAGAGACGATGAAGATCATGTTGGGGAAAGATGTTAAAAACGGATACGGCTATTGATAAATTGGAAGTAACAATTTGAAGATCATAGTATTGTAGCTTTGGCTTGTTTCATAGCTTTCTCAACAGCCTGTGCGATTTGGGGCACACCATGCCCTTCTCTCGCATTAGAAAAGATAAAGGGACCTTCCCCGCGCATTATGATTGAATCTCTTTTCATAATTTTTAAATCCGCTCCAACAATATCTGCCAAATCAATTTTATTAATGACCAATAAATCCGCCTGTGTAATTCCGGGCCCTCCTTTTCGAGGGATCTTATCCCCTCCGGAAACATCAATGACATAAATCGTATAATCAACAAGCTCTTTGCTGAAATGAGCGGCCAGATTATCCCCTCCGCTCTCAACAAAAAGCAAATCAAGATTGCAAGAAAAGCGTTTCATCAGTTCTGTGAGGGCTGACAAATTAGATGATATATCTTCACGAATCGCCGCATGGGGACATCCCCCCGTCTCAACTCCAATAATGCGGTCAGGTTCAAGCACTTTATGTTTAATCAAAAACTCTGCGTCTTCTCGCGTAAATATATCATTCGTAACAACACCAAGCTGATATCGGTTTCGAAAACATTCACATAAAGATTTCAATAATGCTGTTTTCCCCGAGCCCACGGGGCCGCCAATTCCTATCGTAAACGCTCTCTTGGAAAAATCACGCGGATGATCAGAAAGATCTTTCCATCTGTATATGCCGGGGCTTTCCCATTTTTCATGGGTATGGTGGTGCTCATGGTCATGTTTATGAGCGTCTAAATGGAGATGTTTTTTTTGGATATGGTTTTTTTGAGACATGTTTTTCCTCTTAGAATACTAGTTCTGAAAAATGCGTGAATATAGATATTGATGAGAACTTTGCGCCAATTCCAGCAGTGGATGGGAACGGCACGCCTCCTCATATGTTCGATCTTTGTATTGCACACGCAATTTTTCGCAGGTATCAATCAAGCGAAAATGGATCCTTTGTGCCATTTCAGGGCCGATAACACCTAATCGTATGGCAGCACCGGTTTGATCTCGAACGGCCATATGATAAAACAGCTTGTGCATGACTAATAACTCGACCCTGATCATCCTGAGAAGCCTTGGAAAAACAATGGTAAAATACATGGGGCGATTTTTCTCATCGAAAAAGTTTTTCATCTCATCAATGTTTCGAGGAGAGTAAACAGAGCGGATCATGCGAAACCAGTTTTCGCCCAAAAGGGCATTGGCGTTGCGCATGGCTTCGATATGTTGAAACGCATGCCAGTCCATCCAGATTTCATGAAAGCGATAACTATAATCCTCTTCATTTAACATATAAATCGAGTTCATAAAAGCAAGATCAGCTTCACTAATTTGCCGGAGATAAGATTCTAGATATTCTACAAAGACATGAGTATCTTTCAGATGTCCCAGCTTCATCAAGGCTTCAAAACCATTAGAGAGGGCAAACCCTCCTGTGGGCCATGCCGAATCAGCTAATTGGAATAAATAAAGATATTGCTTAGTCAAAACTCATTACCTTCCTTCTAGAATAAAGAATAAAGCTGCGCTAAAGGCAATTGGCTTGCCGGCTCACAGGTTATTATCTCTCCATTCACTTTGACCTGATAGCTTTCGGGATCCACCTCAATATTCGGCAAATAATTATTAAGCTTCATGTCGTCTTTGCTGATTTTTCGACAATTTTTAATGGGGACTATTCTTTTGGATAGTCCATAATGATTTTTGACATGCTCTTGGGAGACTGCTGAAACTAACGCAAATGAATTCGCACCGATAGCCGATCCCATAGCCCCGAACATGGGTCTGGAAAAATAGGGTTGCGTGGTGGGTATGGATGCATTGGGATCTCCCATCTGTGCCTGTACAATAATGCCGCCTTTGATCACCATTTCAGGTTTTGAACCAAAGAAACAAGGTTTCCACAAAACAAAATCGGCCCATTTTCCAATCTCGACAGATCCAACCTCATTGGCAAATCCATGTGCAATAGCCGGATTGATTGTATATTTTGCGATATAACGTTTCACCCGGAAATTATCACTACCGGAGACGGTCTTTTTATCTTCCGGAAGTTGGCCCCGTTGAACTTTCATTTTATGAGCTGTTTGCCATGTCCGGCAAATCACCTCGCCCACACGGCCCATGGCCTGAGAATCCGAAGCTATTATGGAGATCGCGCCCATATCATGAAGTATGTCTTCCGCGGCAATCGTTTCCGCGCGAATGCGGCTTTCTGCAAAGGCCACATCTTCCGGAATATTTTTATCCAAATGGTGACAAACCATCAGCATATCCAAATGTTCATCAATGGTATTAGCGGTAAAAGGTCGTGTCGGATTCGTTGAAGAAGGCAAAACATTTCTTTGGCCGCAGACTTTGAGAATATCCGGAGCATGTCCTCCTCCGGCTCCCTCGGAATGAAATGTATGAATCGTTCGCCCTTTAAAAGCGGCTATCGTTCTTTCGACAAAACCTGACTCATTCAACGTATCAGTATGGATTGCGACTTGCACATCAAATTTATCTGCTATTGACAAGCAACTGTCAATGGCAGCCGGTGTTGTTCCCCAATCTTCATGGAGTTTGAGTCCGATCGCCCCGCCATGGATCTGCTCCTCTAATCCTTGAGGCAAAGAGGAATTCCCTTTCCCCAAGAATCCAAAATTTAAGGGATAAGCATCTGTTGCACGCATCATCATCTCAATATGATAAGCACCGGGTGTACACGTCGTGGCATTGGTTCCTGTTGCCGGTCCTGTGCCTCCTCCCAACATGGTTGTGATGCCGGATGCTAGTGCTTCATCGATTTGTTGGGGACAAATAAAATGAATATGCGCATCAATACCTCCTGCCGTTAAAATCAATCCTTCCCCGGCCACAACTTCTGTTGTCACACCAAAAATCATATCCTTATTCACGTTGGGCATGATAGCCGGGTTTCCGGCTTTACCAATGCCTATGATGCGTCCATTTTTGATACCTACATCGGCTTTATAAATTCCTGTATAGTCCAAGATCAAAGCGTTCGTGATCAGTAAATCGAGGGCATCCTTCTGTAGGACACCTGCCGCTTGTCCCATGCCGTCCCGTAAAACTTTACCGCCGCCAAATTTGCATTCTTCCCCATAGACTGTCATGTCCTTTTCCACTTCGACGATGAGATCCGTATCGCCTAATCGGACTTTATCGCCTGTTGTCGGACCATACATATCCGCATACGCCCTTCGATCAATCCGATAACTCATAAAAATCTCCTTTCTATTAAAACCTTGATTATCATACAACTCATTTTTAATTTTCTATGTCTCTAAATCGTTCCAATGCCGTTTTTTTGTTTTCCTCAGACAATTTTCCGGAGATCCAGGCATTCCCGCCATAAATGATTTTTTCTCCTGCAATAGGAATGAGTTCGACATCTTTCTTAGCTCCTGGTTCAAAGCGAATCGCTGTTCCCGAAGGAATATTCAAGCGGTATCCATAGGCTGATTCCCGTTCAAAGACTAAGCTCGGATTAACCTCAAAAAAGGGATAATGCGATCCAACCTGAATAGGGCGATCCCCCTTATTGATGACGTTCACAACACGAATGTCCCTGCCTTCATTCAATACTAATTCTTCTTTTTGAAGGATCAATTCTCCCGGGATAATTCGGGGTCCTTTCCGGGCATCGGCATCATGCCGTTGCACTGTCGCACTCTCCAAAGACAGCCCCGACCCATAGAGAGCTAATGCCAAATCTCCCTCTTCGGTGCAGATCGGATCATGAATAGTAACAAGCTTAACACCATCCGGAAATGTTCCTTCTACCTGAACTTCATGGATCAGAGACGGGACTTCAGGCTGAACATGAACGGTGCCCAAGATGCGCTTCCCTTGATCCATCAGTGCGGACACCGTCTTCCCTTCCCGTATCAGCTCAAGAATCTGCGTAGCTATCAAAGCTATGGCCTCGGGATAATTGAGTTTGAGGCCGCGCCACAATCTCTTTTGGGCAACAAACCCCGCATTATGGAGCATCAGTTTTTCAATTTCTTTCGGCGACAATCTCATAAGATCCCTTCCGTTCTATATTTCGTTTGAAGCTACAGTATATTGGAGGTCAAAGTTTTCTTGTTAAAGGATTAAATCCCAATAATTTTTTTGAAGCCAACTCAGCAAAAAAGATTTTTAACAAGGGTTCGATATCCTGTTTTTCTCTGGCGAGCAAACGTAGCACATAACATGTGTCGTTCATGCGATTGAGCCCCAACCATATTCCTTTGAAATATTCTTCTCGAGCATTATCATTTGGAAGACAAAATTTTTGTTCATTATATCCTGGGATCGCTCCGCCCTTCTTGATCACATTATTGATCTTTTGAATTAAAGGCGCGCACGCGTCCCCTACAAGATACATATTAAAGCAACTCGTATACTCTCCGTACGCCCCCGGAGCAAAAGGTGACGAATATCCCGGCTGAATCTTCAATCGATCCAAAATCACTTTTTCCCCATCCACAAAGATCTCAATATCTGAACGCAATAAATCATATTGGAAATCTTCCCCTAAAGCGGAACGTCCTGAATGAATCCAATCAATGAGAATCAAACATGAGGTTGTTTCTAACGTCCATATTTGTTTTTGAACAAAACGGCTCCCCGCATAAGGGATCAAGGCATCCGGGGCTATCACAGCCAACGCATTCTTTCCCAATGAACCCACAATCGTCTGAGATGATGTCTGATCATAAACAGATTTATACACTTTTGTTTCGGCTTGAGTCCCGAGAAATAATTTCGAATCCGGCTGACACACAACTTGAAAATAGATCTGATCCCCTGTCACAAACCCTCCCCCATAACTCGATAAAACCACATGACAGGTTGTGCCTCCGTCATGAGGATTGAAAATCTTAAGAGGATTAATGCTTTGACACGTGTTTAACAGGGATACCCCTTGGACAGGAGCCACTTGAATGCGGCTCCATAAATTCTCATTAGGACAAATATCATATGGGTAATGAGAATCTGTTTGATCGATGCGCATATGATCTTGCGTTCGATGTCTTCTTTTTTTTATGAGAGCTGTTACGGACATAATTCCATTTTCCTACGCCGGATTCAGCGGGATAATTTCTAACATGTCATTCATGACAAAGATCATCTGAAAGACATCGTTTTGTTCCGACTTTTTGATTAACTGTTCAGCTCCCATCACCAGGGCGTTGAAACCAGCGTGTCGAGGTGAACTATTTTGTAAATGCCTGACATATCTATGATAATCTAAGGCATGGCGATGGATTTCCAGGCTTTTTTCAAAAATCTCTTCCTGATGATCCCTCTTGGATGCTACAAGGATTTCCAGCTCTAAAAGATGCCCTTCAATATGCGCGGCCATGTCTTCTAAAGAATGAAAGTGAAGACCATGGGCAAAAGATGGTCTGGGCAAACACAATAAGATTCCTGTCAACAGGATGACAACAAACAAAAATATCCGCTTCATACGGTTTCGCTCCTTTCTTTTTAACTCTTCTTTTTAACTTTTCTTTTTAACTATCTTTTTTAACTATACTCTGAGATGTTTTTGAATCAGTTGATCATCTAAAGCATCTATTCTGTCTGCAGCAACCATATATCCTTTATCCATGATGCAAAAATGCTGCGCTGTCCGACGGGCAAACGCCAGTTTTTGCTCAACCAAAAGAATCGTCATTTCCGCTTTCTTACACAAATATTCAATGACCTCCCCGATTTGATGAACAATATTCGGCTGAATCCCTTCAGTTGGTTCGTCAAGGATTAAAAATTTTGGATTGGCCACAAGCGCACGCGCAATCGACAACTGCTGCTGCTGCCCTCCGGAAAGATTCCCGCCACGGCGATTTAACATTTTTTTGAGGTCAGGAAAAAGGTCATAGATCTTATCAGGAATCTCTTTATGCCACTGGTTTTGCACCGTTAGCCCCAAACGCAGGTTTTCTTCTACGGTAAGCTGTGAAAAGATTTCTCTGCCTTGCGGCACATAGCCAATACCTAAACGAACTTTACGATAGGTAGGAATATGAGTGATATCCGTCCCATCAAAATTCACCTGCCCTGTTTTGATGGGGTGAAGTCCCATGAGAGATTTCAATAATGTCGTCTTTCCGGCTCCGTTTCGTCCCATAAGACAGGTACAAACACCTTTGGGAAGATTTAAATGGATATCCCACAAGGTATGACTTTCGCCATAATACTGGTTCAGATTCGCAATTTCAAGCATCATTCCTCTCCCAAGTACACTTCAATCACTTGAGGATTGCTTTGTATATCTTTCATACTGCCTTCGGCCAAAACATGTCCCTCATGGAGAACCGTAACTCTTTTGGCAATGGACCGGATAAAATCCATATCATGGTCGATTACAACCACCGTATGTTCCGGGACCATTGAAGATAACAACTCCCCAGTCCGTTCGATTTCATGCGGCGTCATACCCGCAACCGGTTCATCGAGAAAAAGAAGTTTCGGATTCTGCATCAAAAGCATCCCGATTTCGAGCCATTGTTTTTGCCCGTGACTCAACAAGCCCGCGGTTTGATGTCGGTGATCTTGAAGCGCCAGAAACTCCAGGATTTCTTCGATTCGCTCCAATTGTTTTTCGGACAAATAAGTGAAAAGGCTATGCCATACTTTTTTGTCGGTATGCATCGCCAGCTCCAGATTCTCCATAACGGTGAGTTCCTGAAATACTGTTGGTCTCTGAAATTTCCGTCCGATGCCGGCCTCGACAATCTCCTGTTCTTTCATCTTTAGCAGATCGATGTTCTGACCAAAAAGAACGCTTCCTTCTTCGGGCAACGTCTTTCCGGTAATCACATCCATCAGAGTGGTTTTCCCGGCACCATTCGGGCCGATAATACATCGCAGCTCTCCGTCATCGATATAGAGATTCAAATCATCGAGTGCTTTGAATCCATCAAAACTCACCGTGACTCCTTCGACATATAAAAGGCATCCCTGTCCGATACGAAGCTTTGGATTCTTGACCGGTTTCGGTATCATAAATTCAAAAACGCGGTCTCGACGAAGGATATTACGAATGTAATTAAGTGCGGCCACGGAGAGGCTCCTTGTTTTTTTGTGACAAAATTCCGATGAGCCCCCGAGGTAAAAATACCGTGACAAGAACAAACAGCCCCCCTAAAAAATACAGCCAAAATTCCGGATAAGCCACAGTAAACCAGCTTTTGGCTCCGTTGACAACAATCGCTCCCAGGATAGGCCCCAAGAGGGTTCCTCGTCCGCCAATCGCGACCCAAATCACGATTTCAATCGAGTTGGATGGCTGCATCTCACTGGGATTGATGATCCCGACTTGCGGAACATAAAGGGCTCCGGCAATACCGCACACCACGGCCGATAAAGTCCAGATGAAGAGTTTAAATTTAAAGGCATCATAACCGGAAAAGATAACCCTGTTTTCAGCATCACGGATGGCCCTGATGATCCGCCCCAACTTACTCGTCACAATAAAGCGTGCAAAAATATAAAAGATTATAAGAACAAGTCCTGTGAGAACATACAGGCCGAGCTTTGTCGAAGGGTCTTGCAGTGAAAACCCAAGGATACGTTTAAAGTCGGTCAAGCCATTATTTCCGCCAAATCCGGTATTGTTCCGAAAGAAAAGGAGCATAGCCGCAAAGGTCAAGGCCTGGGTAACAATCGCAAAGTAAACGCCCTTGATACGTGAGCGAAAAGCAAAAAAACCGAACACCCAAGCCAGAACACCCGGGACCAGAATCACCATGAGCATCGCAAAAGGGAATTTGTCAAATCCATGCCAATACCAGGGAAGTTCCTTCCAATCCAAAAAGACCATAAAATCAGGAAGTGCGCTTTTGTAAACCCCTTCGGTTCCGATATTCCGCATCAAATGCATTCCCATCGCATACCCGCCCAAGGCAAAGAAAAGGCCATGCCCCAAACTCAATATACCCGTATATCCCCACACTAAATCTAAGGCAAGCGCCACAAGAGCATAGCAAAGGATCTTACCAAATAACGTAACCAAATAATCCGGAATATAAAAAAAAGATTCCGACGATGGCAAGATATTCAAAAGAGGAACAGCGATGATCATGATACTCCCCATCAATCCCATAAGACCCCATCCTTTGGGCGTATGCATCTCATGAATACGTTGTTTCATATAATCAAGCCGGTTAATTTTCAACGTCTCTTCCTTTCAGAGAAAATATACCCTGTGGAAATTTTTGAATGAATAAAATGATAAAAATTAAAATAAAAATTTTACCCAGGACAGCCCCGGACACAGGTTCTAAAAATTTATTAGCAATTCCTAAACCAAGGGCCCCAACAACAGTCCCGATGATTTTGCCAACACCACCCAGGACAACAACCATAAACGAATCAATAATATACAACTGCCCTAACTCCGGTCCCACGTTGGTAAGCTGCGATAAAGCAACGCCGCCTAATCCCGCAACCCCGCTTCCCAGACCAAAGGCCCACATATCGATTTTTGCTGTTGAAATCCCCATACTCGCAGCCATAGAACGATTCTGGGTCACAGCACGCACCTGTAATCCCAAACGCGTCCTTTGCAAAATATACCAAACGAGAAAAACAACAAGCACGGCAAAAATAATAATGGCGATGCGGTTGTAAGTTAAAACAAGGCCCGGCATCACTTCTATACCACCGGACAACCAATTCGGATTGGCCACTTCAACATTTTGTGCGCCAAAAATGAGACGCACAGTTTGTATGATGATGAGGCTAACACCCCATGTGGCAAGCAATGTTTCCAAGGGGCGAGTATAAAGATGCCGAATGACGGTTCGCTCTAAAATTATACCGACAATAGCCGTTACAAAAAAAGCAACCGGGATAGCAAACAAAGGATACCAATCAAAATAATTTGGAAGATACGTGTTAAAAATGTTTTGAATCACATATGTTGAATACGCGCCCAACATCAGCATTTCGCCATGGGCCATATTGATTACCCCCATGAGTCCAAACGTAATGGCCAGTCCCAGAGCTGTGAGGAGCAAAACGCTTCCTAAACTTAATCCATAAAACAAGTTTCCGGCCTGGGTTACGATGGTCTGCTTGAGATTTATGGCCGCGATGGCCTTCTTGGCCGCCTGCCGGATACGTTCTTCGGGCTCCGGATAGGAGGCATCTTCGTTTTGAATCAGTATCTTTTCAAGAACACTTTTAAATTGAAGGTTCCCGGCCTCCCCGATCCGTTCGATCGCACGAATACGTTGATCCATATCTCCGGAGGCAAGGTCGATTCTTGCTAATGCCAAATGTAATATATTTTTAATCTTACGATTTTGTTCTTTATGGATACCCACACGTATCGCTAGAACGGCATCTTCAGTGAGTTTTCCCTTCCTGCTTAATTCTTTGGCCGCTTCCAAGCGGATAGAGGGATCATCGGATTGAAGCTGCAATTGCGCTATAACAGGAGATAAAAGACGTCTCACAGAATTGTTGATACGGGGGATACGAAGCTGCCGATCCTCTGCGGATACTTTTTCCTTCGTAATGGCATTAATCAGAGTGGTTTCATCATCACTGAGGATAAAGAGCTGTCCTTGTTCATCGACTCTGAGATGACGATCCTTGAGAGCGAAGAGGGTTGGCAGGACTTGGGGTTGATCCATTCGTGCTATGTCTTGAATAGCTTGTTTGATTTCTTTTATTTTTTTAGAACCGAGATGCCCAATAACTTCGTCTAATTCGTTTCCCCATGCCCTGGATACAATCAGGATCGAAAAGACAAAAATACCGCAGAGAATAATTCCTATTCTATTTTTCCTTTGGAAGTACATATCATCCCTTAAAAGTCTCATTTTAACGTAAACATCGTACCTACATCCAGAGGAATTTTTCAGAGGAATGATTTTTTTCCAGGATGGGTAGGTGAGTTTCTCCTGAATGTTTTTCAGGAGAAACTCTTAACCCTTTCATAAATGGATACTACCTTTAATCTGAAAACCTTGGTTCCGTTCCATTACCGCTTACCCATGGATAAGTCCAATCAGCAACTTTTTTTGCACTGTCAGGAAGATAAGGACTCCAAGCCTCAGCCCGAATCGGTCCCTCTGTTTCCCAAACAATATCAAACTGGCCGTCTGCTCTAATTTCCGCAATGATTACCGGTTTATGCAAATGATGATTCTTAGCATCCATGGTAATGGTATAGCCTGACGGGGCTCGAAAGGTCTGATGCCCAAGGGCTTGACGGACAGCATCGATATTAGTCGTTCTTGCCTGTTCGACCGCCTGGGCCCACATGTGCATACCGATATACGTTGCTTCCATCGGGTCATTGGTCACTCTTTTTTCTCCTCCGGGAAGATTATGTTTTTTCACATAGTCCTTCCATTTAGCTATAAACTTTTTGTTCTCAGGAGTTTCAATGGACATAAAGTAATTCCACGCAGCTAAATGTCCTACGAGGGAAGAGGTGTCCACACCGCGCAATTCTTCCTCTCCAACGGAAAAAGCAATAACGGGAATATCTTCTGCTTTGATTCCTTGGTTCGCAAGTTCCTTATAAAAGGGAACATTGGAATCCCCATTGATGGTTGAAATAACCGCTGTCTGCTTCTTTGCGGCAAATTTCTTAATATTGGCAACAATGGTTTGGTAATCGCTGTGTCCAAAGGGTGTGTATTGCTCCAAAATATCGTCATCACTCACTCCTTTGGAATGAAGAAAGGCCACGAAATAGAAATCACTAGTTTCATAGATTTTTTGCATGTTTTATTTCCATAATTGGTTATTTTATCGCCGTAAAGGCAATAGATTGACTAGAAGTTTTTATAGATTAAGGAGTTTGAAATCCTCCTTATATTTATACTTAAGTATATGAAATTAAAGAAGCTATGTCAATAGCTAATTTCATTAAAATGGCACTTTATTTAATAAATGTTGAACATTACATATGTATTTTAGGATAATATTTGATTCAAATGGCTAATTCTAAATTAAATTTCAAAGGTTATCAAAAAAATGAGGCAAAAGTAACGAAATCTTTTCTCGCTGGTAATGTTGATAAAGGATTTAAGTTATTATGGTCACTTTTAGAAGAGAAACCTCAACTAAATTTTATGACAGTCGGTGTTATAATATCATGTTTTGTCGGAGATGAACGTGATGATTACTTTGATATTTTAAAATCTGGTTTACTGAAATTTAATCCTCCTGATAAAATTCTAAGTTATCTTGAATTTCACTATTATCTACTGACCCAGAATTTGCCTAGAATTGAAGATGAAGTAAAGAAAATGGAAAAACTCAAATTCCCATTAGATGTTATCGCAAGGAATTTACATAATGGTGTTCAATTCAAATTAGCGATTAAAATATCCCGGAAATATGAAAGAAAACACCCGAAGAATATTGAAAATTTAGAAATTCTATTGAGATGTTATACAGAACTACACGACTGGATTCGGATGAAGAAAATAGCCGACAAGATATTACTCATTGATCAACTAAATGTCTCAGCGATTTGTAAATTAGCGCGCTCCGCAATAGTAAAAGAAAATTACGCTGATGCCCTAAAGCACTTAGATAATGCTGAACAGCTTGATCCCAATAATGGAGAAATCCATCTAATAAGGGCTGTTTCATACCATTTTTTAGAACGCTTTAAGGACGTGAACTTACCTATAAGACGTGCCATTGATTCAATGACACATTCATCAGTAGACAGTCAGACAATTGCCTCAGCATATGCTGTGCTTCTTTATTCCCAAGCAGAGCAAGATCAGATTAATGCCGCTATTGAAACGTGGGATGAATTTAGGTTCACATTAAAAGAAAACCGCCTCCTCTATGACGGACTTATGAAAATCCCTTTGAATATTGGAACATTGGGTTCTGTAATGGAATTGTGTAAGCATAGATTAATAATTGAATTTCAAGGAGCCACTGAAGACATAGAGGAATTAAATGAAATATTGGAGATAATGATAAAGCAGTCTAAAAAATTGAACTTAGAATCTTACTTAAATGAATTAAAGAAATATCCATACAAGGCTCCACAAGAAACTGATAAAATATGGAATGAGCAATACACTTGGGACACAATTACAAATATCGAGCTTGTAATTTACGAAGGATTAGAACCTAAAATCCCTCAAAATCATTTAGTAATCCAGTTTGGTGATAATCATACTTCGGATCCAGTGAAATTGATCCCGGTGCATTTCTCCTTTTTTTGGTTTTTGATCGAACAGCATAATTCCGGAGAGAATTGGCTCGCCAAAATCGATGAACCAGAAATATGTAAAAAAATAGATCAAATATGGAAGACAGTTTATGGTGTGACGTATACTGATCATGTACTTCAATATTTGGACTATAACAGTCGTGAAAGTCACCTTTCTAGTGGT